>JAIRTV010000129.1 GCA_031254675.1 Planctomycetaceae bacterium
AGTTTTCCAATACGTTTGGAAGTCAGAGGCAATACCTGTTCCACTATTGTAAGAGGTAATGTTGTCGTACAGTGATTGTTGTTCAATGTACGGTAACAACAAAACCCAAAAACCGGGACGGTCTGCCTCGATGAAATACGGAGGCAGTCCCTGCATGGTATCGTGAAAATTGTGGATTCCGATACCGGTTTGTTTGAGGTGGTTCAGACATTGGGAACGTCTTGCGGCTTCGCGCGCGGCTTGCACGGCTGGTAACAGTAATGCAATTAACACGCCGATAATTGCAATAACCACGAGTAATTCAACCAACGTGAAACCAGTAAATCTACGAACTTTCATAACTTTTCTCCTTTAAAATGAGAAATGGAAGTTTTACAGATTACATAACAAATAATCTGCTTTGTTGTAAAGTTGGGAAAACGTAACGCCGAGAAACGGCAACAGAAATATCGCTCTTAGATTAGGAGCGTCACGTAACTAATGTAGGTTCATTCCCACCGACTAAAATGGTGCGTTACATATTAAAAATGCAACGCTGAATTACCCCTATGACCTTGAACGCGACGCTCCCTCGACGGGAGCCACGCAACTCTACAAGGTCAAATAATTTTCTACACGGAAAATCCGTTAGTCTTGTAGAAAATTACAGTTCGCCTAAGCGACATTAGTATTGTTGACGTACTCGATATTGTTAATACCCGAACAAAAATTCGGGCAATTTATTCTTCAAATAGAAAAGGGTCTCCAAATGTTTAAAATTTAAAAAACAAAAACAGAATTCATTATGCTCAAAATATTACACGATACATCGACTCTTGTCAAGTCGGAAAATAAAATTTTTTTGGGGGTAATTGTTCAGGAACGTTTTGCGACTTCGCGTGCTGCCTGAACCGCTGGCAACAGAAAAGCGATTGACCCGAAGTTCCAACGTTAAATTTTGGCGCGTTTTTGGTCTGGCGTACGTTTTTTGATTTTTGCGGGTGGTGTTTTGGCAGATTTTTTATCTTGTCGTGATTCAAACGCTGTTGCTTTTTTAATGCCTTCCGCTAAAGCGTCTTCGCCGATTTTGACTAATTTTGTGTAATGAATATCGGCGAGTTGTTTACCGACATCTGTTTTTTCTGCCTGGCGTTTGTGGAAGTGAAGCCGTGTGGCGTCGCGTTCGGGAATGTGTCCCACTTCCGGCGTTTCATTTTGCTCTAGTTTTTGCACAAAAATCAAACCGGACATTGGAGCTTCAATTTCTCGTCCGTCGTCCAGTGTTAGCGTGTAAGTGAATATCCGACAGGGATAAGATTCGCCCGTGTACATTTTTTCATCACTCGCAAGCTCTTTGAAACGCCAAAGTTTTTCCATCCATTCTTTTTCGACATTACATTCGATTTTCGCAATTTTTGTAATTGGAATTGTTCGTTGGCGTTTTAGTTCAACGTCAAAAATTTCGAGTCGTTTATCTCGCGTGATGTACAGTAACCCCGGAAACACTTCTCCGTTGGACATTTCGACATAACCCGGAACCGTGTCCTCACGAACATCAACGGCACGCCGTTTGCTAAGCGGATTGGACAACGCCGGCGGTTCTTCCGCCCGAACATCAGAGCGAATCAACAATACTACACAAATCAGGAACAATATTTTTTTCGTCATTCTCAATAAACTCCATAGAATAAGGTTTCGAAAATCAATGAGGAACACTTTTAGAGGAACACTTCTAAAAATAATTTTTACATTTAACCACAGAAGTCGCAGAACAAATTTTTAAACACAAAACATTGTTTATTTCTTTGCGAACTCTATGAAAAAAAGATTTCTCAAAAGTTTCCTCATAATATACGTTCAACAAACATCATTTTACTGTTTAAATATATTCTTGCAAGAGTGTGGTTGTTTCGCAAGAAAAATGAAGTGAAAAGGAGGTTTGTTGTACAACATTTTTACGTATTCAAATATTCTGCTGAACAATCTGTTTTTTATTACGGTTTTTGGTGGATGCTGTTTTTCCATTGTTTCCATTGTGGGTTTTGCGGATCAAGTTTGATGATGCGGTCAAGAATTGCCGAAGCCTGCGATGTGGCGTTTCGTTGGAGATAGGAGACAGTTAAAGCGTACAAAAACGTAATATTGTACGGTTCCGATTGAATAATGTCCGTCAACTCTTTTTCCGCTTCGTCGTGTCGTTTTAATTGAAGCAATAATAAACCAAGATTATATCGAACACGATTTCGTGTTGCGGTTTGTCCGGTTGTTGTTTCAAGAAGAGTTGACGCTCGGCGAAGCATGGCGATGGCTTCGTCGGAACGCTGGAGTTCCGCAAGAAGTAATCCGAGTGAATAAGCCGTGTTCCCGTTTTCCGGCTCAATTCGTAACGCTTCCCGAAACTCTTGTTCCGCCGCAATATCGTTACCGCGTTCATGGTACAACATTGCCAGATTTATTCGTGACGGTAAAAAATCACCGTCAATTTCAAGCGATTGACGATAATATTCCAAAGAAACGGCAGTCAAACGTTCAAGTAACGGCAACGCTGTTTTTCTGGCTTCGTCCGCCGCCGAAGGCGACGAATCTTGAACCGACGCTTCCAACCAACGATTTACCTCGTCAATTTTTGAAGCAACAAGATCGTGTTCCAAAACCGCAAGATTCAAATAAGAAGCCGCTTGATCGTTGTCAACCTTTTGGGCTGTAACATATTCCTGCTTGGCTTTTTCGAACGATTTTTTGATCTTGTCTTCCGTCAATGTAAACGCCTCTCTTGCCAAAACTCTTGCTGTTTCTGTACGAATTGCCGGAATCGGATCGTTGAGCAGCGGAGTTAAATGTTTCAATTTTATATTATTCGGTTGCGTTGCCAATGCTCCCACAGACGCAAACCGCACCCACGAATCCGTATCACTTAAACCGTCCACACTCACCGAAAAAATTTCATCCGCCGCTTGATCTGTTGGAATACGGCTCAACAACGTGATCGCTGCCGCTCGAATTACCGGACGAAATTCTCTATTGCCCTTATCGTGTACGACCTTCAATAATTTTTGTACTGCAATCGGATCATCTCTTCTTCCGGCGGCAATTGCCAATGCGTAATGATCTTCGGTAGGCCAAAGATCGCTGTATCCGACGGACGTTTTACGTTTTTCAGCGTACCAACGATCAATATGATCTCTTGCCCATTCTAATGTTTCACCCTTAATTCTGTTACGATGACAAATCGTACAAGAATTAGGAACGCCGGCGGTCAATGTCAGTGCCGGACTCGGTTTCCGAATACTATGATCACGACGCGGATCAACCACCATGTACGTCGATTGCGGAAAATGACACTCCACACATTGCGTTCCGGGTTTGGCGGCATCGGGATGAAAATGATGCTTTACCGTATCGTAAATCGATGGCGAATGACATTGCGTACAAAGTCGGTTGCCTTGAAATTTCAGTTCCAGCGAATGCGGTTCATGACAATTCGTACAACTAACACCTTTATCGTGCATTTTTGATTGCAAAAACGAACCGTATTCAAACGCCTCTTCAAGTAATTGTCCGTCAGGATAATAGATAGGCGCGTCAACCGATTCTGGAATAAACCAATGAGCGGCAGGAATTTCCGGCGGTTTAGGACCTTCGTGTAACAAACGGCGGCGAGCATGGCAAAATACACAACTCTGAACAATTTCCGTTCCATTGGCATTGGTCAACGAAAAAACTTCCATCGGAATATCTTGTTTCCAACCGGCAGTCAATCCATATTTTTCCGCCGTTTCAACATGTTTTCCGCAGGGACCATGGCAAGATTGACAACCAACATGAAGTTCGGTAAAAGTTGTACGATATTCTTTTGTTTTCGGATCAAAATTTTTGTGCAAATTAGTAGTATGACAATCAGCACACATGCGATTCCAGTTTTGCAAGGGTGTTGTCCAGTGTAACGGATCACTTTTGGGAATTTGCTCTTTGGGATAAAGATGAAACCAATGTTTGTCAATCGAATCCCACGCCACCGGTAACGCTTGAAGTCGTCCGCCATCTGTTTCCACTAAATATTGTTGCAAAGGACGATTGCCAAGTGTGAAACGAATTTCAAATATTCCAATATCTGTTTCAATCATAAATTTATTTTCATGACGAAACATACGAAAATGAGTTCCAAATTTTGTTGTAACAAAACCATCCGCAACCAATTTTCCAACCACACGAACAATTTGATCTTGCGCAACAGCAATGTCTCCGGGACGATGAAATCGCAACGATTTTTGAAATGCCAATTCGTCATCAAATTCTTGACGTTGTGTTGCGGACATGTTTTGGCGTAATCGTTCAATAATTCCCTGTTTAGCATCGAAGGTTGCCGTAACTAATTCTTCAAAACCGGCTCCAGATAATACCTTCATTTTCCGACCGGAAATATTGTATCGTTGTTTCGGATAATCATTATTGGCAACATGGTTATTATTACTATTATTACCATTATTATTTGTTTCGGAAAAATATTCTTTTCGCGGATTCAATTTGGGAGTTGCCGTTTCGAGAACGTCAAGCAATTTTTTAATTTCAGCGGAACTCAAAAGCAACAGATCATCAAAACCGAGATGAAGAAATGAAACATTATTGAAATCACCAAGAATGGACTGTTCGGAGGCATGATCCATTGATTTTGCGTGGTCACTTTTTTTCCATTGCGCACAAAGATCAGCATGACATTTCGTACAAGATTCAGGATCGGCGTAACGCGAATCTTGATTTTGAAACGGAAAGCGAACCGGCATTTCATCCGCCACAGAAAATTCCAGCACGAAAAATAAACCGGCGAATAATAAAATGCAAAACAATAATTTAATTGAACCAATATTCACGAATCGAAAATTGTTAGAGGAGGAACGATTACTAAAGTCAAAACTCTTGAATCCTGACTGCAAAACGGCAAAATCGAAAAAATCATCTTCCGACAAATACGTTGCCAAATCAGAAGGAAACGCAATAACATTAAAATCGTTCTGAAACTGTTATCAATCGCGGCATCCCGTGAAATATTGGTTATGCCGAAACATTTCACGGAATGACAACGGAATTAAACTGAAAAATTGATAACAATTTAAAGTATATTACGTTTTTTGATCTTGTGAGAGGCAAACATATAATGACAACACATTATAGTGATTTTACATTTACCTCTCAACAGGAACAAATATTTTTTTGATGTCATGATTTCTATTTGTATTTCACGACATCAATTTCCAACTCCACCTCTGTAGATGAAACGAATAGTTTCAATGGAGTGGTTACGGATGAGGTTAGAATTTTTGGTATCACTCGTAACGATTCAGTTTTTGTTTCGATTTCTTTTTGTCGAGCATCACGTTGTTGTTGTGTCAAAGCGTATTCTTCTTCGGATGTTAACGACGGAATACCTGTATCAATAACCTCTGTGAGCCGAATCTTGTATTCACCGTTTGGCGTGCCTATTCTTGAATAATCGCCATACTTGGTTTGAATCAACGCGATTCCGGTAGAGTCGGTGATCCCACCAATAATAACGTTTGAAAGCGGTTGTTCAGGAAACAAATTGACTGCAACTCCAACAAGAGGGGTGTTGCCATTCATCACTTTGACCTTGCATGGAAATGTCTGTGGAAAATCTTTAGGAGCGGACGTATTACCACATCCTGATAAGAGAACAAACATCATTGAAACACAAGAGACACAAACAACATTTTTGTAAAAGACAAAAAAATATTTCAGTATCATCATATTAAAAGTTCCTTTCTTAATCATTTAGAGTTACAAAATTATTGGTTCCAGACTTTGAATTGTAACAAATTGATCATTTTGTTTCACCACACAAGAACGCCGAGATCGCAAGGTCTTTCAATTATCACCTTTTAATCTTCGGTAATTGTGATATTTTTTTGCGTTCCTCGCGAAACTGGGCGTACTTGGCGGTCAAAATTATTTTCCTACAAAACAACTAATTTGCGACAAAAATAGAGTCAATATTATGGTGAACTTGCTTCGTTGCCGTTGACGGATCCCAACGCCCCCCAAATTCCGAATGGTGACGTATCGGAAAGAACACAATTATTACCGGTTGTCAGGAGATTACCGGCATTGACCGTCTCACTCACAAACCCACAACTTCCATCAACACGAGCAATATTAACACCACCTGAATGATTACTCATTGGCGGGTTAATCATCGGAACGTCATCATTGTTTGATGAGATACATGACGGAGAATTAGGCGGTAAAATGGTGTTTGTCCAAACACAAGCAGTGACTCCATCACTCCAACGATAACCGCTATCATTTCGAATTGTTGGTGCGAGTGTTGTACTGTACTGTTTGTTGTCTTTTGTTTGCAAACAAAGTAACGGAACGAAATTTGCTTCGCAGGCGCCATCGGTGTTACCGGTAAAGACATCTGTAACTCCTGCTGCGTAAGCCCCTTTGATTGTGCGACCGGATATTGAGATGAGCCTTTCGCTAAACATTAACGTGTTACTTGTTCCATCACTAACGGCATTGAGTCCAAGCCACCTTCCAACACCGAATGGTCCTCTGTTTTTGCCGGCAAACGCTTTGGGATGAACCGCATAATCGCCACTACTATAAACATAATTTATCCGACCAATCTCATTGGTATTTTTTGTACTGTTTGAATCAGAGGGACAAAGTAGAGCGGCATAGTTTGTGTTCATTGCCGTATTAAAATTTGTATCGGCTTTGTTTGTTTCCCAAGGAATACAGTACCGATCACCTGAAGCTGGAGCAACGAAGAGGTCATGAGCTGTCATACTCTCATACGAGGCATTCAGTTCGAGAAACGGAAGAAGCCAAACGTATGCGCTCCAACGACCGAAATTGGAATCACTTCCCACGAGAGCGGGGCGACCGCAAGGAAGTGCCTGATAAGTGTCGTGATAGTTATGCGTTGCGAGAGCGAGTTGTTTTAATTTGTTCGTACACTGCATTCTCCGCGCGGCTTCTCTGGCGGCTTGAACCGCCGGCAACAGAAGTGCGATCAAAACACCGATAATCGCAATCACAACAAGAAGTTCGACTAACGTAAAGCCGAATCGCAAAGAACGCGGAAAAGATAAGAATTTTTTGGAAAAACGCCGAAAAATCGACCACTTTCCCCTATCCGTTCTCAACTATTCACTCCATATAGCCCCCCCCCCCCTGGTTTACGTAATTTGCCCATTTTAATATTTGGGTTTTCGCAAGAAACATCACAAAAATTCCAACAATACATTTCACTAAATTTTCCATTGTCATTCTCCTCATTTTCTAAGGTTTTATAAAATTTATCGCGAAAC
>JAIRTV010000155.1 GCA_031254675.1 Planctomycetaceae bacterium
TACGTACTTTCATTTTTTTTCTCCTATGGAAAAAAGTGAAGATTTTAACAGATTACATAACAAATAATCTGCTTTGTTGTAAAGTTGGGAAAACGTAACGCCGAGAAACGGCAACAGAAGTATCGTCCTTTGATTAGGAGCGACACGCAACTTTGTATTACCCAAATTTTCTACCCGGAAAATCCGGTCGTAATGTAGAAAATTATCGTTCGCCTAAGCGACTTTAGTTTTGTTGACGTACTCGATATTTTTAATACCCGAACAAAAATTCGGGCAATTTATTCTTCAAATAGAAAAATGGTCTCCAAATGTTAAAATTTAAAAAAAAAAATCATTGAGCTCAAAATATTACACGATATATCGACTCCTGTCAAGTAGAAAAAGAAAAAAAAAAATTTGCGGATTTCGTGTCTTTTTGTATTTAAATAAAAAAATCCTCCCCATACCACAACCCCCACGCCACACACCCCACTTTATGCTCTTGTCAATTTTTTGGTACTTTGCTATACTCTAAGAATGTTTGTTGCTTTCTCATGTTTGTTTGAGGAGCCGTGTTCCGTATTTGGTCAAATTTTTTTGCATAAAAATATGAAAAACTCCGTATTATTACTTTTTGGTTTTGTTTTGTTGCAGTTTTCTCTTTCGTTTGGAACAGTTCTTGCTCAAGACAACGAAACAGAATCGGAATTGCCCAAACCCACAACCAATTCCGCCGACTCCGACAACCCCGGAATGCCTTGGCTCGACCAAGCCACCGAAGAAAAACTCAACGCCCGAAATGTTGCCGACTTCGGAAAAGTAATTGCTCTTTGCCGCCGCGCCAGGAAAGAAGGACTCGCCAACGAAAATTTGGTGTATTGCGACCAACTCCGTGCCGCCGCCCAACTCCAACGCGGTTTGATCTTGGCTCAGGAATTACTCACCAAACCCGCCAACTCCTTGCCGGAAAATTGGCGCGACCTGCGTACCGATATTCTCGCCGATCTCGAAGAAGCCATCGCCACCATCAAAGATCAAGCCCTACCCTATCTACGCATCGCCCAACTCAACACCATATTGCCGGACGGAAACACCAAACACGCCTCCGAAATCCTTGATCTCGCATTAAACAATATCAAAAATGATCCCCACGCCTACCTCCAAACCATTATCCTCAAAGTTTCGCTCGAAAAAGATCCGGCAAAACGCGAAGAATTAATCGCCGCCCAGGTTAAAGAAAATACCAGCACCCAACTCCTTCTCCTTCACGTTCTAACCCTCATTGAACTACAACGGAATGACGACGCCCTCGCCCAACTACAAAAAATCCTCGAACTCGAACCCGACAATATACACGCCCTCGATACCGCATTTCAATTGCTGCTCAGCCGGAAAGAATACGATGAAGCATTGAAAATACTCGACACAAAAGAAAAGAAAGGGAAAAACGACGAAATTACCCTCAAACAACGAATCCCTCTCCTCGTCGAAATGGGAAAAATTCCCGACGCCATCGCCCTACTCGACGAACTCCGGAAAAAACATCCCGAAGAACCTCGAATCCTTTTTCTACGCGCCGAATTTCATTGGCAACTCAAAGATTACGAAAAAGCCCTCAAAGATGTCGAAGCCGGTATTCGCCTGTTTCCAAATCACCCCATGTTCCTACTTCAGAAAATCAAAATACTCGTCGCCAAAGAAAATTACGACGACGCCCTAAAAATTATTGACGATTTCATCAAAGAAAATCCCGATAATATCGACTTTCCGCTCACAAAATTACAAATTTTCGTCGAGAAAAAACAATTCGACAACGCCATCACGCTTATCGATGAACTACACGCAAAAGACCCCGAAAACGAAAGATGGGCACTCCTCAAAGTTCAAGTTCTCAACGACGCCAAAAAATATGACGAAGCTCTCACCATTCTCGAAGAACTTCACCAAAAAAAACCTGATCAAGAAAATATCGCCCTCCTAATGATCAGCACCTTTTCATCGCAAAAAAAGAATCGGAAAGCATTGGAGATTTTAACGCCGCTACTCAAAAAAGAACCGGAAAATATTATGCTGTTACGTATCCAGTCGCAAATTCTTATCGCCCTCAATCGCCATTCCGAAGCTGTTAAAGTTCTCGAAACCGTCGTCCAAGTCGATGCCGAAGACGAAGTCTCCATCAATAACCTTTCCTGGATTCTTTCAACCTCGCCAATCGAATCAATTCGAAACGGCAAACGCGCATTAGAATTAGCAGAAAAAGCAAGCCAATTAACTGATTACAAAAAAGCCTATATTCTCAGTACCTTGGCTGCCGCCCACGCCGAACTCGGCAACTTCGACAAAGCCATCGAATGGTCTCAAAAAAGTATCGAATACGCCAAAGATGACGAAAATGTAAACGAACGTATCGAAGAACTCCAAAAAGAACTCGAATCATACAAACAAAAAAAACCATTCCGCGAAATTCTACCAGACGAAACAGAATAACTAACTACCAACCAACAACAACAGATTAACATCGTCATTTTAGTCGTCAATTTGTCCAACCTTTCGCGTTTTATTATGTCTCATGTTTTGATTCTTCGTGCCCCTGGAACCAATTGCGATCAGGAAACCGCTTACGCATTCCGGTTGGCTGGGGCAAAATCGGTTGAAATCGTCCACATCAACAGTATTCTGGAAACACCCAACATTCTCAATCGAACCGAAATTCTTTGTATTCCGGGGGGATTCAGTTTCGGCGATGATATCGCCGCAGGAAAAATTTTTGCCCTAAAAATCAAAAATCATCTAGCGGATACGTTTCGGCAATTTTGTGAAGCGGATAAATTGGTTCTCGGCATTTGCAACGGGTTTCAAGTTCTTTTGAAGTCGGGACTTTTATTCGCGGACGACGCCAACGGTTCCATAGCAACCCTCACATGGAATCATTCCGCTCGCTACACAGATCGTTGGGTTCATCTTCAAACAACACCAAACAATTCGGTTTTTTTACGCGGAATAAACACATTGTATTTACCAATCGCTCATGCGGAAGGTCGGTTCGTGTTTCGCGAAAACAAGCAACCACCGCTTCAACAGCTTGCTCTTCGGTATGATGCGGAAGACAACCCCAACGGTTCGATGTTGAATGTTGCTGGTGTAGGCGATCTCTCGGGACGGATTTTCGGGTTGATGCCGCACCCCGAACGTTACGTCGATCCCACCCAACATCCCCAATGGACACGAAAAATTCACCAAAAAATCCAACAACATTCCGCTTCCGCCCCCATCGATGGTTTGGCAATTTTTCAAAATGCCGTTTCGTATTTTCAATAAACTCCGTGTGCCAATTTCGCCAAATAGAAGTGCGTCTCGCTTCAATCAACAGCGAAATCAAATCAATTTTAGTTCCCCCAAAAATTTTTACCCCCTGTTAAAAACCATGAAAAACATTTTTTGCTTCGTTGTTGTTTGCGTTATGTTAAGCAACATTGTTTCGCTATCGGCTCAAGTTCAGAAGCCGGAATTGCCGTCGATGATTGTTCCGGACGGACTCGGCTACAATATTCATTTTACCGACGCACGCGCCGGCGAAATGGAAATGCTCGCCGATTCCGGCGCAACAATTGTTCGTATGGATTTGTCGTGGGGCAGCACCGAACGCACAAAAGGCGTGTACGACTTTTCGGCGTTCGAACGTTTAACAAATTCGCTGGAGAAATTCAAAATTCGTCCGCTTTACATTCTCGATTATTCCAACAAATTTTACGATAATGGTCTATCGCCGCACAGTGAAGAAGGACGAACAGCGTTTGCACGATGGGCGGCGGCAGCGGTGTCGCAGTTCAAAGATCGCGGAATTATCTGGGAAATGTACAACGAACCAAATATCGGATTTTGGAAACCAAAACCAGAACCGGAAAAATATATCTTGTTGGCGTTAGAAGTTGGCAGAGCGATTCGTGCGGTGGCACCAAATGAACTTTACATCGGTCCCGCAAATTCAGGAATAGGCTTTCCGTTTCTCGAACAATGTTTCAAAGCCGGATTGCTCGAATATTGGGATGCGGTTTCCGTACATCCTTATCGGCAAACCGATCCCGAATCGGTCTTAACAGATTACGCAAAACTGCGATATTTGATTGATCAATATGCTCCAAAAGATAAAACAATTCCAATTCTTTCGGCGGAATGGGGTTATTCGTCGGTGTGGCGGAATTACAACGATGAAATTCAAGGCAAAATGTTACCGCGTCAATGGCTGATCAATCTTGCGGCAAATGTGCCGATTTCGATTTGGTACGATTGGCACGACGACGGCAAAGACCCCAAAGAACCGGAACATCATTTCGGCACAACAAATCACGATTACAAAAAAGATTCTCAACCCGTTTACGAACCGAAACCATCCTATATCGCCGCCAAAACATTCAACGAAACATTTCGCGGCTTCAAGTACAATAAACGACTCTGGACAGACAACGATCAAGTTTATATTTTTCTGTTCAGTAAAGATAACGACATTAAACTTGCCGCATGGACGACAGCAAAAGAACCAATAAATGTTGCGATTCCTTGCAGTTCTGGAAAATTCAGTGCGGTTTCTTATCTTGGCGAAAAATTACCGGATTTAACCGCTACAGAAAAAAGTTTGACAATAAATGTTTCCGATGCTCCGATTTATCTGACGCCGTTGGAAACCAATCAAGCTCTGGTTGATGTTTCACGTTGGGCGTCTTTTCCGTTGGTAATGTATCAGGACGAAAAGCAAGTACAACGCCATCGTCTGAAAGAGGAAAATGCTGTTTATAAAACTATTGATGAGAAAAAAATGTATGATTATACAGAGCGATTTCAAGACCTCAATTTCACGCAAAGAACGATCAATTATGTAGCAAATCCGGTTTTTTTCAGTCTCCCGATTCCGATCAAAGACCAACTCGTTACTGTCATTCACAATCCCAGCGGTCAACCGTTTTCCAGTGAACAACTAACGATAAAGAAAACGGAAGGAATGAGTACGACGGAAGCGGTTCGGACGTTGGAACTGAAACAGGGCGAAACGGAAAAAATAATTACGTTTCCGTTAAAATCAATGCCGCAAGAAGAATATCATTTTTCTTTTGATATTGCCGGTTACACGGATCTTTTTTCGTCACGAACGATGAAATTGATTGACAATTTTTCGTCCAAAAACAACGAAACACTTTCGGCGGCTTGGGGAATTTATCCTGATGGTGATTCTCAAATTGGTTCGGAACAAAAAATCGAAGCGGCGGATGGAATGGTCAAAATAACGTATAAATTTGATGAAGGTTGGAAATTTATTCGTCTGGCTCCGAAGGGTAAACAAGCGAAGATGGAGGGTCATCCGTTGGCGTTAGGTTTTCAGATACGCGGTGATGGTTCCGGCAACAGCGTGAATATTCGTTATGTTGACAAGACGGGACAAACATTTCAGGTTCATGGTGGGCGGTTGAAGGATGCGTGGACGTATTATTTTGAATTTGCGCTTGATGGCTCCAACGCTTCCCATTGGGGCGGGGCGAATGACGGCAAAATAACGTACCCAATTCGTTTGGATTCGATTATTATTGACGGAACACGCAAAGCTTGTGGTCCTTATTCCGTTATGATTTCTTCGCCGGTTTTAATTTATCACAAATATTAATTGCGTTATTTTTTTGCCAACATTCACTACGTTACTCATTTAATGATGACTCAGACTTTGTACTCACGAACAATTGAAACTCCCCGACGCGATGCGGTTTATCAGTCTGTTGCGGAACGGTTGAAACATTATGACGAATTTCGTATCCCATTCAATACGGAAGAAATAACGGAACAAGCAAGACGTTGTATGACCTGCGGAATTCCGTTTTGCCATAACGCCGGATGTCCGCTCGGAAATCCAATTCCCGAAACAAATACACTCATCGCCGAAAATCGGTTGCGTGACGCTTGTTATTTGTTACACGCATACGATAATTTCCCGGAATTGACCGGACGACTTTGTCCGGCATTGTGTGAAGCGGCGTGTGTTCACGGAATTAACAATGAAGCGGTGACAATCCGGCAACTCGAATTGGAAATTACCGAACTAGGTTGGAACAACGGTTGGATTGTTCCTCAACCACCGACAACAAAAACAAATCAACGTGTTGCGGTAATCGGTAGCGGTCCGGCTGGACTCGCCTCCGCTCAACAACTCGCTCGCGCCGGTCATCATGTTTTTGTGTACGTAAAATCAGATTCCGTCGTTGGTATTTTACGTTTTGGTTTTCATGATTTCAATTTGGTATAACATATTATCGATCGCCGACTTCAACAACTTCAAAGTGAAGGTGTTGAATTTGAAACCAATGTTTCCGTCGGGAACGATATTTCACCACAATATCTAAAACGACAATTCGAC
>JAIRTV010000352.1 GCA_031254675.1 Planctomycetaceae bacterium
TATATTATAAAAATTAAAATGGTCAATTATTGGCGACACACGCTGTAAATTACCGTCGTACATTGAGAATAAGGGAGGCGTTGAGGACGACAAGAATTGAGCCGGCATTGTGAACTAATGCTCCGACAATGGGACCCATGATTCCGCTTGAAGCCAGCACAATGGCAACCGCGTTAATACTCATTGACAGCGCGATATTGGCGAAGATTGTGCGTTTTGTTTTACGGGCAAGCCGTACCAAAAACGGCAAGCGTGAGATGTCGTCGCCGACCAACACAATATCGGCAACTTCCACCGTTAGATCACTTCCAACCTGTCCCATTGCAATTCCGACGTTTGCGGCTTTCAACGCCGGAGCATCATTCAGACCGTCGCCAACCATGCCAATTAATGAACCATAATGTTGCATCTCTTCAATTACCGCAACTTTTCCATCCGGCAACAAATTAGCACGAATATTCGTAATTCCCGACTGTTCCCCAATATTTCGTGCGGCTCGGTCATTATCACCGGTCAGAAGTAATACTTTGACATTATTGTTCTGAATTTGTTCGACTGCTTTTGGAGATGTTTCACGAATTGTATCCGCAAGCGCAAGAAAACCAATTACTGTTCCCTGATTATTTTGATTTTGGCAAGCAACCCAAACAACCGTTTCGCCCAATCCGAAACGTTCTTCTGCTTGCGTCTTTTGAAAATCCGACAATTCCAAAGAATAACGTTTTAAAATTCGGTCATTGCCGACAATCACACGTTCCCCTTCGGCGACTCCTGATAATCGTACCGTAATTCCTTCTCCGCGAAACATTTCAAATTCCGAAGTTGATTCCAATTGGAGATTTTTTGCTGTTGCCGCGTCAACAATACATGTTGCCAGCGGATGTTCCGACAATGCTTCCACCGACGCCGCCAACGCTAATATTCCATTGGCATCATATTTGTTATCGAAAGATTGTACCGCAGTTAAACGTAATTGTCCTTGTGTGAGCGTTCCGGTTTTATCGAACGCTAATACATGAACCGCTCCGAGTTGCTCCAACGCTTCACCGGAACGGATTAAAATTCCGTAACGCGATGCGTTTCCGATTGCCGCGATAATGGCGGTTGGAGTTGCCAGAACCAGCGAACACGGACAAAAGACCACCAAAATCGTAACAGCACGCCGCAATGATTCTTCGGCTTGTCCCAAAATAATATACGTAACAATCCCTACCACAACCGCAGTTAGCAACGCAATCGGAACTAAAAATGTTGCCCAACGATCCGCAATACGTTCAATTTTGGCTTTTTTCTGTTCCGCATTTTGAACAAGCTGAATCATGCGGGCAATCGAAGAATCTTCGCCAACACGAGTCGCACGCATTGTGAACGAACCAAAACGGTTAATTGTTCCGCCGAAAACAGCATCGCCTTCGAACCGATCAACCGGCAACGATTCACCGGTCAAGAGCGATTGATCAATCGAAGTATTACCTGAAACAATTTCACCGTCAACCGGAATTGCCTCACCCGGCAACACTTTGAGTAAATCGTTACATTGTACTTCGCTTGCGGGAATAATGGTTTCCGTATTATTTTCCCATTTCCGTGCGGTTTGCGGCGTGAGACGGAGAAGACTTTCGATTCCGGCACGCGCTCGCGTGACTGTCCACTCTTCCAGGCAATGCCCCAACGCCATAATAAACGCCACTTCACCACCGGCAAGAATGTATGAATGATGACCGGATTGCTCTGGAAAAAGCATGTCCGCAAAAATCGTTGCGAGAATTGCGGTTGAGATGAGAACTTCGACAGAGATACGGCGTTTCCACAAAGTTTTAGCCGCATCACAAAAAATCGGCGCACCACAAAGAAAAATCGCAACCCACGCACTATCAAACGATAAATGGAACAAATGAAAAAAACTAACCAAAAGCGATAACCCCGAAACCGCAATAAAATAAGGCTCTAATGTCTCATAAAAATTACTGTAAACAATATTCGACGAATTTTTCTCGTTCAATTTTCCCGTGTTTTCCGAACGAACTCGGCAACAACAGGAAGGGACGGAATCGTTATTGTTGTTATCATTATTTAGATTTTGCATTGAATTAACGGCGTGTTTGACACCCGTGATTTTGGGGTAGTGAATTTATCGGAATCAAATTATCATAGTAAAAAAAATGGGTACTTTCAAGAACCTCAATAATTTTTGATAAGCGACTTGAAATGGAATAATTATTTCGTAGAATTTTCTTGAAAACTGAAGTTTTGCAAAGAGTGGAATTATGTTAAAATGCCATTCACCTGGCAAGTTGATCAAGGCGATTTACATGTTTCATTCCCGTGGTGTTTTGGCTTTGGATAACGTGTTAGGAATAGGAAATATAAGCTGCATTTTTTTGCAGAGGCAAGGGAATATCAGCCTAAAAATGAGACAAAAATTGTGTTGATTGACGGTGAACAACTTGCTGACTTTATGATTGATTATAATTTAACTGTATCTCAAAAAAACTAACTTTGTATTTTGAATATTTTATCCAATGATAAAGACAAAAACACATAAAAATCAGCAAATCAAATCTCCACTGAATTACATTGGCGGAAAAACAAAACTATTACCACAGCTTTTGCCATTGTTTCCGAATAGAATTGAGAACTTCGTAGATTTGTTTGCAGGCGGTTGCAATGTAGGTATAAACGTTAAAGCAAACAAAATTTATTTCAATGACAATTTAATCTATTTGGTAGAAATGTACAAAACATTTCAAGAAAAAACATTAGATTTTACACTGCAACACATTGACAACAGAATTACAGAGTTTGAACTTTCATTGAAAAACGAAGTCGGATATAAAAATTTGAGAGACACATACAACGCCGAAAAAAATCCATTAGATTTGTTTGTTTTGATTGCATTTTCATTTAATCACCAAATTCGATTTAACAACAATCACGAATTTAACAATCCTTTTGGTAAAGATAGAAGTTGCTACAATCCTGTGATGAAAGAAAATTTGATAAATTTTATTATCTGTCTGAAAGAAAACGATGTCAATTTTGCTGCAAATGATTTTGAACACTACAATTTTTCGGGATTTTCCGACAATGATTTTGTGTATTGTGACCCACCATATTTGATAACTTGTGGAACCTACAATGATGGGAAAAGAGGATTTAAAGGTTGGACAGAAAAAGAAGAAAAACAACTTTTAAAAACATTAGATAGTCTTGATAATAAAGGAATTAAATTTGCATTGTCGAATGTTTTAGAACATAAAGGAAAAGAAAATACATTTTTTAAAAAATGGGTTTTTAAAAATGAAAAATATAAATTAGCCGCATAAAATATGAAACAAAATAAAGAATTAACTTGGACGCAAGCAATAGAAAAAACTATCATTGAACTTGGCTATATTGCTACATTAAAACAGATTTATTTGGTTGCGCCAAAATATAAAACTTTTGAAGGATTAACGCCGCACAAGACAATAAATGAGAGAGTGCAACGCGATGAAAATTTTGTCAAAATTCGTCCGGGTCTGTACGGTTTAAAAAATTATTTAGACAAATTGCCAGATGAATATAATCCTAATGTAAAAAAATCCACAGAAGAAGAAAATATAATCACACATTCCCACATTCAAGGAATGTTGCTTGAAATTGGCAATTTTAAAGGATTTAAAACTTTTTCACCCGACAAAAGTGGCTTGTTCGTAAATAAAAAATTGAGTGAAATTATTACTCAACCCGATGTGCCAAAATTCACTTTTGATAACATCATTCAATCAACAAAATACATTGATGTCATTTGGTTTAATGACAGACAATTTCCAAATAGTGTATTTGAAGTAGAAAATTCAACAAATTTCAGAAATTCACTCGTAAAATTCGTTGAATTACAAGATTTTATAACAACAATGACTTTGATTGCACCCAAAGAAACAAGCAAAATCAATAAATATCAGCAGGAAATTGAAAAATCTGCATTTG
>JAIRTV010000380.1 GCA_031254675.1 Planctomycetaceae bacterium
ATCGGCAATCTCGAAACAGGAATTCGCACGGCAACTATTTGTCACATTTTGAATATTGCCCGTTATTTGGGACGCAATTTGAAATGGGATCCGGTCAAAGAAGAATTTCCAAACGACGCAGAAGCCAATTCATGGTTGCGGCGTGAACATCGGAAAGGTTTCGAACAACCAACCGTTTCTTAAATGGAAAATTGAAAAAAGAATTTTAAATACAGAACAAACGAAATTTGATTTCTTGACTTTTCGTTTGTTCTGTTATGACAAAAAATAAAACAACAATAAAAAACAGTTACGAATATTTGCCAATCTCACGGTCAATATGAATGTCGGAAGGCAAATTCGTATCAATTTCTTTGACCGATTCAAGAAGCCCTTTCAAAATCATTGTCGTATCAACTTTATCCATTCGCGCTTTGTAACCGAGCAAAAGACGGTGGTTGAGAACCGGAGCGGCGACAAAACGTACATCTTCAAATCCAGCAGAAGGACGACCGGCAAGAAATGCAGCGGTTCGTGCGGCTTCCGCTATCGCAATCGCCGCACGCGGCGACGCACCAAAATTCACATAATCCCGAATCATCGACGGCGCCTCCGGAAAATTCGGATGCGTTGCCGCAACAAGCCTCGCAATATAAGCCGCCACCGCAGCCGGTAAAAAAATATGTTCGAGCGATATAAAAATTCGTTGCAACAATTCCGCATCGAATATCGTTTGCGGTTCCGGCGGCGTTCCGTGACGACGCAATGTGATCATCTCTTGCAACACATTAACCGCCGGCATCTCCACATGCAACTTAAACAAAAAACGATCCAATTGAGCTTCCGGTAACGGATAAGTACCCTCCAATTCAATCGGGTTCTGCGAAGCAAGAACAAAAAAAGGATTTGGAAGCGGTCGAGTTTGACCCAATAACGTTACGCAATGCTCTTGCATCGCTTCGAGCAACGCCGATTGCGTTTTCGGCGACGCACGGTTGATTTCATCAGCAAGCAAAATATTCGTAAAAATCGGTCCAGGTTGAAACAACATTTCACGATGCCGGTTTTCCGTTTCCTGAAGAATATTCGTTCCCAAAATATCGCCCGGCATCAAATCCGGCGTAAATTGAACACGGCTAAACGTCAACCCCAACAAATGACCAAGCGCTTTAATCAGTGCTGTTTTGCCAACGCCCGGAACTCCTTCAAGCAAAACATGCCCCCGACTCAGAATACCAATCACCACCAAGCGATGCAATTCCGGTCGCCCAAGAAGAATACGGTCAAGCTCTCCAAGAAGTCCACCAATTTGATCCGCCAACGGCTTTATTTCAGACGGTTCCAAAAGAGATGTGGGATTGTTCATAATGTTGACAACCAAAATGAATAATATTGTAATAATTTTAGGATTTTAAAATCAAGAATTTTTGTTCCGCAGCGAATAAAAATTGACAGTTACGAAATTGAGTTGACCGACAACCGACAATATCGAACATTACCATTTGGAGCCAAGACTTGGAGTGTAAGGCCAATAAGCGGTCGGACGTTTCTTTTTACTGTTTCCAAACGAATAAGTCAAACCAACACAAAACGCAATATTATTTTGCGTTTTTGTAATTCCAGAAGAAAAAATAACATTGTCCAATAAATCCGCTTGAATCGCCAGATTCTCATTCCACCAATAACGTAACCCAACACCAAACGGCATCGTTACTGTATTTTCGTTGCGTTTTGCGCCAAACGTATCAACAAACGATTCACGGCTAAACCCAAGACCATATTTGAAAAACGGTCGCCATTTGGCATTACCAAGCGGATAATAATGAACAGCAATATCAAGTGTTGATAATCGATTGTTCCGTGTTGTCAGTGTTGGCACAGGATCGTCGGGGTTTACCGCCGCATACCAATTTTGAAACGCCAAACGTCCCGCAGCAGTTTCCATAATATCAATAGACGCAAAATGAAGTCGGCTCTCCAATCCCCAATATTCGTTCAAATTGTAACCGAAAATCAAACCGCCGCTACCACCGTTCTTCTGATCAATCAAACCGGAAACTAATTGCGAACCGGAAATCCAACCACAAAAACCTCCAAAATAATACGGATGATCCAACCAACTACGATTAAGAAGCGGTTGACCAACTCCACGATGCGGTCCTGTCGGCGTACAAAAAGGACTAAGCATTTTCACACCGGAAAAAATCGTTTCACCAAGCGGCGAAGAAACATGAATCGGCATTAATTGTTTCATTGTCCATTGTTGTTCCGGTGTTTTTTCCGTATCGGATTTTTTGTCTTGATTGGTTTCTGTTTCGTTTTTATCCTCTCGTTCTTGCTCCCGTTGACGTAACATCATTTCCTGAAGGAGTAACGCCTGATACAAGGAATTTTGCTGTCCGGCAATTTCATTACCGTTCATTTGTTGCCCCATCATGTCCGTAGGATAAGACATTCCCCCGTTGCTCTGTCCATAATATCCATTCGATAACGCTGCCCCATTATTGTAATAAGCGTAAGGATCGTAAGGATTTGCGTAAACCTGTCCGGCATTGGAAGGATAATAACCGAAACTATTAACACCATAAGAATTGTCATTGTTGCCTGAAAAACCGGACAAGTTTGAAGGAATCATTTCCGGCGAATACGAATAAGCATAAGGATTATTGAGCAATGGGCTTGCATTCATACTTGTTTCAATGTTAGAATAAGAACCTGTTGCTGTGTTCGGATAACCCGATAATTGGTTTGGCGTTGCGTTTACGCCCAATCCGTTAAAAATTTCCGGTTGATTGTAAGATATTCCCGGAACAGTCGGCGATGGCAAAGACGATGATGATGAAATAGACGGCAAATTGTTCGAGGTTGTTGACGTTGAACCGTTTCCCCAATCGGACAAGGTCATTTCATTTCCAGTGGCAGGATGAGGATTGTCCCAAATATTTTGACTTTGATTTTGCGACACACTTTCATTGGATACTTGACGTATTTTTGACGAGTCGGAAGTTGCGGATAACGGAGCAGAAGACGGAATAGTGTCGTCTGTGAATCGAGATCGTTTGGTCAATCGGTTTTCCTGTTCACGCTGCGGATTGTTAAATTGTTTTTCCAACGGGTTTTGAAGTATCACATTTTGTGAAGAATGTTTACGGTCAGAACCGAAAGAAAAACCAATAAGGAAAACAATAATTGCCAAAAAACAGAACACTCGGCGCGCAAAATCCACCGGAATAACGCGAAATTCGTTTTTCAACGGTCTATTTTTAACGCGGTTACAACGCATTCCAAACTATATCAGGACACAATTAATAATCGAATGTTCTAAAAACGGAACGAATTATGCGGAATTATTCTTATTGTGTCAATAGGAATTATTAACAACATTACAACACAGACTAAATCGGTAACTAATTTATGGCTAAAAAACTCAACTATCTTGGTATCCTTCAACGAAAGGGTATTCTCAGTACGTCGCAAATCGCCGAAGCCCAAGAAATGGCAAAATCAACCGATATTCGGGTTCGGGATGCTATTGTCAGACTTGGTTACGCCAGTAGCGAAGAGGTAACCAAAGCGGTTGCCGAAGCATGCGGCAGGGAATACCTCGATCTGACCAATGTCGTAATTCCACCGGCGATTGTGGAATTAGTTCCCGAATCGGTGGCACGCGAAAACGGTATTTTGCCGTATCAGTTTAGCGGCGATACACTTCGGATTATTATGAGCGATCCGAATGACATCGAAACTCTCGATAAACTTCGGTTTATCTTGAATCGTTCCATCGAACCGATTTTAGCATCAAAATAACTGATTCAAGAAGCGGTAAATAGGCATTATACGCAAAATATCGGCGAAAGTGCCGACTCGTTAATTCAGGAAATGACCGACACACAAATCGATTTTACCGAAACCGCCAGTTTAGGTAATGACATTTCCAGTGTTGCGGACAGCGATGCTCCCATTGTTCGACTGAGCAACCTAATTATCGAAGAAGCAGTGCAACTTCGTGCGTCGGATATTCACATCGAACCGTTCGAAGATCGTGTCCGTGTTCGATACCGAATTGACGGAATTTTGGTTGAACGGGATACCATTCCAAAACGGTTGCAAGGTTCGGTGTTGTCTCGATTTAAGATTCTCGCACGGCTGGATATTGCTGAACGCCGACGAACACAAGACGGTCGAATCAAACTCTCCATTTTGGATAAAGAATTAGACTTGCGTGTTAGTGTGATTCCAACAAATCACGGTCAATCCATTGTGATGCGAATTTTGGATAAAGACAATATCCGCGTGAGTTTACAACAACTCGGATTCGCAGATTCCGACTTCAAAAAATTCGGCTCCCTGATTCGCCGTCCAAACGGAATTATCCTTGTTACCGGTCCAACCGGTTCCGGTAAAACAACGTCTCTGTACGCCGCCTTAAACGATCTAAATACCCCAACCCGCAAAATTATTACCGCCGAAGACCCTGTGGAATATTATCTTCCCGGTATCAATCAGGTTGAAATTAAACATTCGATTGGTCTCGATTTTGCCCGCGTGATTCGGGCAATGTTACGTCAAGCACCGAATATTATTCTTGTCGGAGAAATGCGTGACCTCGAAACAGCACAAATGGGAATCCAAGCATCATTAACTGGACACTTAGTTTTTAGTACATTACACACGAACGATGCGCCCGGTGCTGTTACACGTCTGGTGGACATGGGAGTTCCGCCTTATTTGGTATCCAGCTCGGTTATTGGCATTATGGCGCAACGTCTTGTCCGAACAATTTGCACAAAGTGCAAGAAACCTTACGTTCCTTCTGAACTGGAACTTCGCGAAGCGGGAATCTCTGTTGAGCAAGCAAACAAGGCAACCTTCATGAAAGGGCGAGGTTGCGGAACTTGCAATAAATCCGGCTTTCGCGGGCGAATGGCAATCTTCGAACTAATGATGATGACGCCCAAAATTCGCGAAATGACCTTCAAGCAGGCAAGTACCGTCGAACTTCGAAAGGCAGCAAAAGCGGAAGGAATGTCAACCTTGTACGCCGATGGAATCCGAAAAGTTTTACGCGGTTTGACAACTATCGAAGAAGTAATGCGTGTTGCCCGCGAAGCAGAAGGATAATCACTCCGGACACAAAATCATCGCTTTTTTGCAAATTATGGATTTTTTCTTGAGTTTTTCCAGATTTCAGTAAACAATAATAATACTGTCGGCTGGAAAATTAACTGTTCTCAGTTTGGTGGTGAGGTCAATTTAGAATTATTCCGCTGAATTTGCAGCGAACATAAAAACAATCATCACTATTGTCTATTGAACAACAAAACCAATTACCACTAACAACCGAAAAACAACCCAATGAGTACAATCTTAGTTGACAAACTTTTAGAAACAGTTTTTGTTCGCGGTGCGAGCGACCTTCATATTGCCGTAGGACAACCACCGGTGTTGCGTTTGCATGGGCGGCTTGTTAAACTTGAAACAAAAATTCTTGAACCGGATGATACAGTTTCACTAATGAAAAGTATTACGCCGGAACGTTGCCAGCAGGAACTTCAGCAAACCGGAAGTACGGACTTTGGTTTTGCGTTTGGCGATAAAGCAAGGTTTCGAGTTTCTGTGTTTAAGCAGCGAGGAAATACCGGAATCGTGTTACGACAAATTCCGAACAAATTGTTGAGCATGGACGACCTACACACCCCACCGGTAATGAAAGACCTCATTATGCGTCCACGTGGTTTGGTACTTGTAACAGGTCCAACCGGTTCCGGTAAATCAACAACTCTGGCGGCTTGTATTGATTATTTAAACGAAAATGTTGATCATCATATTATTACGATAGAAGACCCGATTGAATTTTATCATTATCACAAAAAATCAACAGTTAATCAGCGTGAAGTTGGAGTTGATGTGCCGACGTTTGCCGAAGCGATTCGTCGGGCGTTGCGTCAGGACCCGGATGTGATTCTTGTCGGCGAGTTGCGCGACCTCGAAACGATTGAAGCGGCAATTACCGCAGCGGAAACAGGGCATATTGTTTTCGGTACACTTCACACTTCCAGCGCAGCAGGAACAATCAACCGTATTATCGATGTGTTTCCAACAAACCAACAAGATCAAATCCGAACGCAACTTTCGACGTCTATTATTGGAATTTTAGCACAACAATTATTGCCGCGTATTCAAGGTGGTCGTGTTGCGGCTTATGAAATGCTGGTTGTAACAAGCGCGATTGCCAACCTGATTCGGGAAAACAAAACGTTTCGTATTACATCGTCAATTCAAACCGGTCATAAACTCGGTATGCAATTATTGGACGATCACCTATTCAATCTCTGGAAAGAGAAAACCATTACAAAAGAAGACGCCATTATAAAATCGAATTTACCGGATACGTTAGCGGCAAAGATGTTGCGTTGGGAATCCGGCGAAGTCTCCGAAGATGCCGACGACACCGGCGATACCACCGCTCTCGAAGATGAAAATAAACCAAAACGTAACCCCAAAATTAAATATGTCTGAAACGATTGAATTTAAACATCTTGACTGTAACAAAATCAAGAAAAATCACAGAGAAAATGGAGTATGAATCATGCAAACTCCACAAGAAATAGAATCGCTGGCTTGGGAACGGCTTGATGAAGCACATATTTTGTACGAAAATAAAAAATTCGACGGAGCATTTTACCTTGCTGGTTACGCAGTTGAATTGATACTTAAAGTACGGATATGCAATTTATTCAATATTCCGAATTTGTTTGAAGAATCCAGTCAATCAATAAATATTATAACGGGAATTAGTGAATTACGGCGTTCAGTTAAAATCCATAATTTACAACTGCTTTTGGTGTACAGCGGATTAAAAAAAGAGTTTGATATAAAAGTACGCAACGACCCGAATTTTGAAGACATTAATTCATATTTGATTCAAAAATGGAGTGAACAAAGCCGTTATCATGTAGTGGGAACAGTACCGCCAACAATCATTCACCAAGTACTCGAATTACTTGGTAACCGCGAAAGGGGAATTTTACGATGGTTATTAGACAAGTAGATATTACCGGTCAGATAGAATCACAATTACAGCCGTTTATTGATGAATGTGAACGGCGTGGTTATCCTGTTACCGATGTTCAGCTTAGAGAATCCATTCCCGGAGTCTATAACTCATTTGTGTTGGACTTGACCGCTGATTGGATTATTGATGAGAATAAAATAGATCCTCTGTCCATAAACCCTTTGTTCAGAAGTATTCTTCGTGAAACAACACCAAAGGAAGTTCATCAACTTATTCATGCAATTATCCCTGATCTTTCAGCGGAGGCTGCTGAAAAGTGGAAAGCGGAATATCGTGCAAAATACGGACAAAGTAATTAAAGTTACATAACAAATTATTCAGATCAACGTAAATCCGATTGAAAAAATATACGGTGTTGGTTCAATACTTTTTAATACCGCCGGTTTAACTTCCAATTTTTTTACACCGTTCGACATTTTCGGTTTGGGAAAAAATACACGATTTATTGGTATCGAAAACCCGTATGATGTTTTTCGACAAATCAAAAAATTATCACAAAATGTAAACAACCAATCATTTAAACAGGAGTAAACAATGGAATCTTCAAAAGTTGTCAATAGCAAAACACTAAACGAATCCGATGAATCTTCCAACAACCATTCATCGCTTGGAGTACCGGTTCGAAGGTTGTTGAACGGAGTGTTACAAATAATATTAGTCATTACCCTCGGTTTGGCAATGATTGATTGGTCAATTATTTCGAAACTCATGAAAGGCGAAAGTATTGAAAGTTCTTTTGGTTTACTGTACAATATTGTTTCTGCAATTATTATTTTTTCCATTTTAACAGGATTGATCACGTTAATTGTTTCGGGCGTACGAGTTGCGGCGCAATGGGAACGTGGTGTTGTGTTGCGTTTGGGAAAATTTTGTGGAGTGCGAGGACCGGGAATCATTTATGTTGTACCGTTTATTGATAGTGTAACATTTGTTGATATTCGGCTTTTGACTTTAAATATTCCTTCACAGCAGGTTATTACGAAAGACAATGTACCAGCGGCGGTTGATGGCGTTCTTTATTTTTTGGTACGGGAAGCAGAACAAGCCGTATTAACTGTTCAGAATTATCGTTTTGCCGTTGCTCAATACGCACAGGCAACATTGCGTGATGTCGTTGGTGCGTTAACACTTGATGAACTTCTATCGGAACGGGAACAAATTCAACAACGTGTTGCAGAAATTGTCGAAGAACGAATCAAAAGTTGGGGATTGCACCTTGATTCAATTCGATTGCAAGATATTGAAATGCCGGAAGATTTGAAACGGATTATGTCTCGGCAAGCGTCAGCGGAGCGGGAAAAACGGGCAAATATTACTAAGTCGGAAGGTGATAAAATTGCGGCGGCAAATCTTGCCGAAGCGGCGCGAATTATGGCGACAACATCGGGCGCAATGAAATTGCGAACTTTGCAGACAATTGATGGTCTCGGAACCGGTCAATCAAATACTGTCGTTATGTTTCCAATAGAACTGGTTGAATCTCTTGACCGATTTAACGAAACAATTA
>JAIRTV010000488.1 GCA_031254675.1 Planctomycetaceae bacterium
CTCTCCACTTTCCACTATCAACTCTCCACTACAAGGTTGCCCACCTTTGGTTTACCTAAATGAACAACCACCCTATGAACGCTAGGAAATGATTTTCCAAGATTATTCGCTTACAATTCTCTGCCAAAATCAGAAACAAGCGGGAAACTTTCCTGAATAGACTCTCCAAGTAAAAGTCACGCACTCCACGAATCGGTAGGCAACCTTTCGCCGAAGGATTTTCATCCACGGTTGCGTCGGCGATAGCCGACTTGTCTCTGTATTCGGACGGAAGTCAATGTTGCAGAACGGGTTGGAATTTGATTTCCTGCCGCACACTGCTTCAAGTCGGCTATTGCCGACGTGATGTTTCGGCGAAACATCACCCACCTTTGAGTGAATAGTTGATAGTGAATAGTTCGCAAGCGGAATTTCAACTATTCACTATTCACTCATAACTATTAACTACAAGGTGGGCAACCTTTCGCCGAAGGATTTTCATCCACGGTTGCGTCGGCGATAGCCGACTTGCCCCTTGTTTGCCAAAAGTTGTCGAAAAGGTCTAATCATTGCCCATTTTGAGCCAATCTTAATTAAATCTTAACGAAACCTTAACACAATCTTAACAATTCCATGTTATCATCCTTTTGTCAATTGACAGATCGAACGCGGAAGACACAGAAAAAGAGGGGAAAAGACCAAATAAAACATTTCCAGGCATTTCGTGTTTTCCGTGTCCAAGATAAAAAGATCGAATAATTTGAATTTTTGGGATTCTGTTTTTATTTTGGTTATTACCAATTCGTTGTATTTGCTGCCTTCGCTGATGTTCTTGGAAACGATTCGAAAATTTATTGCGTATCAACTTTTTGTACGGACAGCAAATTTTGTTTTGTTGGTGGTGGTGGCGCTTTTTGTTTTTATTCTTTACCGGAGTTTGCCGTTTTTGACTTCTGGAGGAGTCAGCCGTCTGATTGAAGCATTCACGTCGCGCCAATGGTTTCCCAACGCCGAACCACCGGTTTTTGGAATGCTCAGTTTATTTTACGGTTCTTTCGTTGTAACTTTTTTTGCCATGTTTTTTGCGGTTCCGGTTGGAATTTTTTCGGCGGTTGTTCTTAGTGATCTTGTCCCGTTTGCTGTTCGGCAATTGTTCAAACCGCTCATCGAACTTCTCGCCGCCATTCCCTCTGTCGCATTCGGTTTTTTCGCTATTAAAATTGTTGCGCCGCGGCTTCAAGAATTTTTCGGTTTCACGTCGGGAACCAACGCCTTGAATGCCGCTCTTATTCTTGCTGTTATGGCGGTGCCGACTATTGTGAGTGTTGCGGAAGACGCTATTTCCGGAATTGGACGCGAATTGCGTGAAGCTTCTTATTCGTTGGGCGCCACGCGCGCCGAAACAATGTTACGTGTGGTTATTCCTGCTGCGTGGAGCGGGATTGCCGCCGCGATTATTCTTGGAACCATGCGAGCCGTCGGCGAAACAATGGTTGTTTGGATGGCAGCCGGCAATGCCACCAATATGCCCTCTCAATGGTATCGCGTTGATCAAGTAGTCAGCGGTCTCGGCAACGCCGTCCGAACAATGACCGCAACAATCGCCGGCGATATCGGCGAAACACCCGCCGATTCGTTACACCGAAGCGCATTGTTCACCGTCGGACTACTCTTGCTCCTGTTCACCTTCGCCATGAATCTGTTAACGGAAATCATCATAAACCGAAGCAAAAAACAAAAAACAAAAATAAAACAACAATTCCCCAATATTCCGTTACTATTCAATTTGCGTTTTGGAAAATTTTTGTTTTGTCTTGGAAATTCTTTTACCGGAATTTTCTTAATCAGAAATTTTTTTACCGGCAGACATGTTCGTTTTCTTTTTGACAAAGGATTTACTTTATTCGCTTATTTTTCTATTACGATATTATTTTCTGCGTTGGGAATTATTATTGTTCCGATTTTCAGGGAAGGGGCGGAAGCGATTGTTTTTCGGGAAACGGTTGAACACCGTCTTTTTCTTTGGGAACGGTTTGAGCGTGGCGACAGCCGAACGATTCAAGAAGAATTTCGCGAATGTGCCGAAGCACGCCAAACTGTTTATCAGCAATTAAAAAATCTTTCCTGGCTAGCACCGGATGATTGGATTGCCGAAGCGAACAATCTTGGACGCGAAACAAAAAATCGGCAACTCCACCGCGCGTTTCAACATTTATGTCATGCCAATTCTACTGAGGAATTACGAAAACGGTTGGACAAAATCGAAACGCTTTGTCAGAATAAAACGGAACCGATTCTTCTATTAGCGAACAAATATTATGAAACAGCGAAAAACGCCGATTTATCGCTTCGTCATCAACCGACGACAATTGATCCTGATCTAACTTATTCGGCGGCGTTCAAACAAATTCGGACGCTTATTACCGGAATTGAAGGAACCGGTTGTCTTCTCGGACCGGAAAATCGCAACGGTTTAGAACATCTGCCGCCGGAAGTTCGTTACGGTCCGGCTCACTGGACAACAGCACAAAAATTTTTAAAACAACTACGATACGCCAACGTCTGGAAACAACAAATCGATAACAACGGAAATCAATTGCCGCGACAAAAAACAGTGATCGATCGGACGTTGTTTTTTGAAGGAACTTCTATCGCCAATGAGATTCAAATATTGTTCAATAACCTCGAACAAAATCTGAACAACATGCTCAAACCGCGTTGGACATTTTACGCTTATTATTTTATTGATTCCGCAACCGCCGGACATTACATGGGCGGAATCGGGGCAGAACTTTTAGGAACAATATTGATTTCGTTGTTCTCAATTTTATTGGCGTTACCGTTGGGCGTTCTTACGGCGGCTTATCTTGCGGAAACAGCAAAAGATAATCGGTTGACGCGGTTGTTACGACTTTGTATTAGCACGTTGGCGGGAGTGCCGAGTATTGTGTTTGGTCTTTTCGGACTTGCGGTTATCGTTGAATTTGTTACGGGCAAACCTTGTCTGCTCGCCGGAACAATAACACTGGCGTTATTGATTTTGCCGGTAATTATTCGTACCGCCGAAGAAGCCATCCATTCTGTTCCGCAAACATACCGCGAAGCCGCCGCCGGATTAGGCGCCACTCCCGTACGAATATTTCTTACCGTAACATTTCCTGCGGCATTGCCGGGAATTTTGACCGGAACTATTCTCGGTATCAGCCGTGCCGCCGGTGAAACGGCTCCGTTGTTGTTTACGTGTGCGGTAGCATCCGGTGGTTTTGCCGGTTCCAACATTTTATTTCAACCAACACCGGTGTTGTCTTACGCTGCTTACGATATGGCGGTCGGCGACCGAATCGCCGAACTGGTTCCGTACAACCAATTCGGATTAGTCGCAACACTTATTTTTTTCGTTTTACTATTGAACATGACGGCAATGTTGTTACGCGCTCGAATCGCCGCACAATTACGAGGTTGAATAATGCCAATAATTCAGTCCGAAAACTTTTCACTTTATTACGGAAACAAAATCGCCGTCAACCGCGTTTCAATGAACATCGAAACCGGCGGCGTTACTGCCATTATCGGACCAAGCGGTTGTGGTAAGAGTTCGTTTTTGCGAAGTATTAACCGAATGAACGATTTGATTCCGAACACACGAATTGAAGGACGATTAAATGTTGACGGGAAAGAAGTGTACGATAAACGAATTGATCTTGTTCAATTACGACGCGATGTCGGAATGGTTTTTCAACGCCCAAATCCATTTCCAAAAAGTATTTTTGATAATATTGTTTATGGTCCGCGGTTGCAAGGAATTTGGAATCGCACAAAACTCAACGAAATTGTAGAACATTGTTTGCAACGCGCCGCCTTGTGGGACGAAGTGAAAGACAACCTTTCAAAATCGGCGTTGGCGCTGTCCGGCGGTCAACAGCAACGACTTTGTATTGCCCGCGCTCTGGCAACCCAACCGCATCTCTTGCTCATGGACGAACCTTGTAGTGCGCTTGATCCGATTGCTACGGGAAAAATTGAAGAACTTATCGTTGCACTTAAAGAACAATACACTGTTGTCATTGTAACACATAATATGCAGCAAGCAGCCAGAATTAGTGATCGTACGGCGTTTTTCTGTCTTGGCGAACTGATTGAGTACGACGACACGAATACTGTTTTCACCAATCCCTCCAAACCCCAAACCGAAGCCTACATCACAGGACGATTCGGATAAAGTTGATAACGGATAGTTGATAGTGGATAGTAACGCAAGCGATTTACTATCCATTACCAACTCTTCATTATCAACTGTTTTACTATCCACTATCAACTTTCAACTATCAACTATTATTGTGTCTGAATTACCGAAACGATTAGAACGTTTGTTTTTGAAACTGGATCGAGCAGCGTTGGCGGTTGAGCAACACTTAGCCGACATGTTGTTTGCCATCAACAATAACAATTTGTCCGATGCAGAAGCCATTATTGCAGGAGATGAAACAATTGACCGCCGCGAAGTCGAAATCGAACGAGAATGTATTCGTCTGCTCGCTCTGTACCAACCGGCAGCAAGCGATTTACGAAAAATTTGTTTCGCCATCAAAGTCAATAACGATTTGGAACGTATCGCCGATAACTGCGTTTCGTCTGCAAAAATGTTACCGATATTGGTTGAAAATCATGTCGCGGTACAACAATTTCCGACATTCCGTACTTTAAGCGATATGACCGTCGATGCGGTTCAACAAACAATTCGGTTGCTTTCAACAGATCAAACAGTTCCCTTAGCGGTATCAATTATTAAGAATGATCGTGTGGTTGTTGACGAAGCGTTTCGTAATTTTTTGCAAGCGGTTTTTGCCGAAGAGGAACATTTGCCCAGTCAAATCAACGCCGTGTACGCACTCACTTCAATTGGTCGTGCGTTGGAGCGAATCGGTGATCTTTGCACCAATATTGCGGAAGACACCGTGTTTTTATTAACCGGCGAAATTGTTCGGCATACTATCTGATCGTGTTTGTTTGATTCCTTCTTCCAATTCCGTCTTACCGTCTTGGTTGTGTTAAGGTTGTGAAGATAGTATATTTTAGAGTGTCATTTGATTGATGTTTCGTTTTTGGGGCATGAATAGTTTGTGATTTGCGGTTCGTGTCGCAAGCGAATAATTTTCCTTCGACTAAAATTTCGCTTGTAGCGCAAAAATAGAATCAAGCGTAACAGTTCATCCGAATTAGTGTTTTTTTTGCATCGTAATATTCCTTTATTTTTTAATTTTCAGAGATGTCCAAAGAGCAAATTCTTGTTATAGAAGACGAACAGGATATTCTTTCGATGGTTCGTCTTCGTTTGGAGAGCCGGGGATTTGTTGTTGTTACGGCGGAATCGGGTGAATTGGCACTTCGGTGGTTGGCGGAACACAAACCCGATTTGATTCTTCTTGATCTGATGCTTCCCGGAATCAATGGTCTCGAAGTTTTGAAACAAATCCGAAACAACCGGAATCTCGCTAAAATTCCGATTCTGATTATTAGTG
>JAIRTV010000541.1 GCA_031254675.1 Planctomycetaceae bacterium
TCAATAATTGTAAGCAGATTATTTTTTTGTTTGATAAATTCTTTTCCGAGTTTTTCATCCGGTTGTTTGACACAATGTTCCCATTGCGTTTCGATTTCGGCAGATAATTCTTCCCAAAGTTCTTCACGTGTTTGAGCAATAACATCAATACCAAGTTCAGTATCTTGTAATGTCATAAATTGGTACGATTCCGTCAATTGTGGAGACAATATTAATGGTTTCTTAAAATTGAGTTTCGTTCCATCATACTGAAACGATGTTAAAACAAAATCGGACAAATCAACAAATTGAATATCTTTAACATCAGTAATTTTTTTGGGTGTTTCTCGATCTTGTTCGTATGTTATGTTGCCGGTTATTTGCAACAGTTCTCGACGATTCTGAAATAATTCCATTTCGATCTCTTCCGTGTAATAACATTTGAGTTCCGTTTTAGTCGGTGGATATTTCAAAGTAATACAACGACTTTCAAAATCCATTTTGACAAGATGTCCCGTTACCGTCTGTAACGCTGGTGTTTCCAATGTCAATTCTTCCTGAAATCGTTTAAGTTGTTGTATCGTTTTATTATTGAGTTGGATTTTTCGATCATATCGTTTGCCACTGATTTCCAATTGCCATTTTGCACCGACTTGCGGAATAACTGTGCGAAAATTAGAACAAACACGATTACGGAGTATCGGATCAACAATTGTCGAAAACATGTTTTTTTCCCCTTCAATTCCTAAACTGTAAAAACATTGTTTCATTTTTTCACCAATTCTTGCTATTGCCTCACGGACATTGTTTTCGCAAAGATATGCATCATTATGCCCAAATTCCGTTGGTATCTTATAACTGCCTGCTTTGGGAATGCCACAACGTACAGAAAATAGTTTCTCTATTTTTTTAGGTATTTTATCAGATGGCGAAATTCTCAATTCGTCTTTCGCCATATCAATGACAATTTTTTGCAAACCTTGCAAAATTTTTGTCAATATTCCTATATCAACAAAATGATCATCTTCAGATAGATTAAATATCCGTAACTCTATCTGTTCCGGTTCATACTGTATTGTTGTCATTGATTCGATCCCATACGCATTAAGTTAAGGAATTTTGCGAGATTCTTGGATGTTTTGTTAACATAGGTAATTTTTATTGTTATCTATTTTTTACCGACCTGTTTTGATCTTTGTTTTTGTTGAGATTTTATTGTTTTCAGGTCATCTTTGTGCGGTTTTTCGCGTATGTTGTTGTATTTCTCTATATCTTTACTTTGACAAAGGAAAATTCTCCCCATGAATTGGGGTGATTTTACAGAAATGACCCATGTGTTGCAAGAGCATTTTGAGCCTCTCACCGATTGCCCGCAAGGTCAACGTCAACGCACTTTTAGGAGACGTGCGCAAATAAACTACCGAATTGCCATTGTGACAAAATGAGTTTTTTTATTGCGATAGCGCAATGGAAATTTGGCTCATTCGCAAGTTCTCTTTATTAACAACTGACACCGTTTTGCATTAGACGATTTATGCAATATTGTTTTAATTATTTGCTGTTATTGTGTCATGGCGTCGTTTTGGCGTTGCAACTTTTTAATACGTCCCTTATCTCCAACAAGCCAGAGAACATCATCCGAAAAAAGAACCATGTCCGGTTCTGGATTCAGATAACGTGTCTCGTTACGCTCAATACCAACGATCAAACCATTAACCGCTTCACGAAGTCCACATTCGCGAATCTTTTTGCCGGCAAAAGGATGCTCCTCACTCAACACCAACGACACCAACCCAAAACTTTCTTCATCAAATTCCGTCTCCAAAACCATTGGCGTTTCAATAACTTGTCGCGCGGCGGCAAGTTGTTCGTCGGTACCGATCAAATAAATCTTGTCAAACGGTAACAATAAATCATCGCCTCGCGGAGGAATCAATCGCATCCCACCACGATCAATCATCGCCACCGTGACACCAAATCGTTGTTTCAATCCCGAATGCTGAAGCGATTGCGCTACCAAAGGAGAATATTGTGATAATTCAAATTCCGTCAATGAAACATCCCAAGGAACAAGTCCCGATAACTTTGACCTCTCACGAATTTCCTCTTGTTCTTTATAAGTCAAATGCGAAACAAACCGATTTTCCATTCTTGCGTACAACGGTTCAAAATGACGACTGAACAACAGCACCACCGGTATCACAATCAGAATCAAGACGAAACCGGAAAAAGCATGAATAGAAATGAAATTACCAATGATCATGCCAACAAGAATACAACCAATAAGAAATCGAATAACCGATACTCCAATTTGTAATCGTTGCAATATCGCCAGCGTTTTTGTGTCGTAAACTCCAGAACGAAGTTGTCCGGTAACAAACACCGCCCAAAGAAACGGCGTAGAACATAGCACCGCAAACAAACACGCTGCATAACTCAATAACGTCGGTTGTTTCTGAAAGAAATTGTCGCCCAACAACGGAACCGCCGCATAACGAACCGTCAACGCAATAGCAATAACCATGACCGAATTAAGAACAATTTTAAGCCCATGCACTTTCCACAGCAACGAAAGCACACTCTCTTGTCCCGAATCCGCCATTGCCGTTTCGTATCGCAAAAGCAAAAGATGAACCCGCTCAGGGATTCGCGCATTCAGCCAACCCGCCACCGAATCCGAACTCTTAATAAGATACGGCGTTGTAAATGTTGTTACCGCCGAAACCGCAACCGCTATCGGATACAAAAAATCGTCCGTAACATG
>JAIRTV010000560.1 GCA_031254675.1 Planctomycetaceae bacterium
CGCCATTTTCACCTGAAAATGCGCCATTTTCACCTGAAAATGCGCCATTTTCGCCTGAAAATGCGCCGTTTTCGCCTGAGAATGAACTAGAATCAGTTGAAAACGGACTGGAGTCTGTCGAAAGGGAAATGAACATGGCTGACATGACAACACAATCCGATTCCAATCTCGTACCGCCAAACACGAGTACGAATCCATTCCCTAATATAAAGTGTTTGACTTTAATACTTCTTCTGATGATGATTTTATTTGAACACGGAACACAAGAATTTTTTTATTTTTTCTGTGTTCCATTTTTTCCTTGAGAAAAGGATTGTTCAAGAAGATTGTTTTCATTGAGTTTGTTTCGTCATATTGAGTTGAAGAAACGGTCTCTTTATAACTTGTTGAATGGTTCTGGTATCATATCGCGGAGCGTTTGTTCTAGCGGGATTTGAGGAACCCAACCGGTGGCGCGGAATATTTTTTCGTTGCTGCCAACCACAATCGGCGGTTCTCCCGAACGAACCAACATCCGATCAATCTCCACGGTTACCGTCAAATTCAGAATTTTCGCAAGAATTTCGATAACCTCCGATAACGCAATTCCCTTGCCGCTACAAACATTGTACACTTCACCGCTTTGCCCGTGTTCCAGCAAAAGATGATACGCCCGCACCACATCGCGAACATCAGAAAAATCCCGAACCAAATGAATATCCCCCGTTTTAAGATTTACCGCTTGCTGTCCACGCCTTTTGGCGTCAAGTAATTGACGAACAAACGAAGGAATAACAAACCGATCCGTTTGCCCCGGACCTGTATGATTAAAAGATCGCGTCGAAACAATATTGAGATGGTCGTTTTGGACATGCGACTGAATCCAATTTTCCTGATAGAAACGACTCAAGGCGTAAGGGTTTTGGGGTTGTGTTGGGTGTGATTCTTCTAGTGGTTCCCGCCGATTCTCCCGATAACCATACACCTCCGACGACCCCACCGCTAACATTCGGCATGGCGAACACCCCCGACAGGAACCCAACTTCAAAAACCGAAGAATATTACTGTTTATATCTCCGTTGTTTTTCACGCAACGCTCAGGATCACACAAACTCGCCGCCACACTACTCTCCGCCGCAAGATGAATCAACCAATCAGGTTCAAACTCCATCGCCGCCTTCGCAAACTCTTCCCACCGAGTCAAATCAATCTGCGCAAAACGATAAGAAAATCGTTGAGATGAAAATGTTGCGGTTTCCGGGCGATTGTCCAACCCCAATATTTCCGTCATATCAGTTGCCGTTGTATCAAAATACCGCAACAAATGACAACCAACAAATCCACTCACTCCCGTAATCAAACACTTTCTCATAAGATACTCTTGTTTTTTTTATCAAAATTTCTATAATCTCATAATAATACAAGCCTCTTCGTTTGGTGTTTGCTGGAAGGTCAACTTATATCGTGGATCAAAGTCAATTTCGGCTGACAAGTGTACGCCCGACTTTCATCCGTCTCGAAGCGACAAATTCCTGTCGCGAACCCCAGAAGAGGTTTGTTTTTGTTTCCGATTTCTCCATTCGGCTTCACTCTGACGAATTCAACTTTATAGCACAATCAGTATGGGTTTTCAAGATCGCGATTACAACAGAAACGAACCTTACGACGATTACGGTTATACCCGTTCACGCCACCGCAGCAACAGCAACATGTCAATCACCGTCTATTTGATTATCATCAATGTCGGACTTTGGCTTCTCAACGGTTTAGTGTTTCCCGAAACGGATACTCTTACAAAAATTCTGGCAATTGTGCCGGAAACATTAAACATTCCCCAATATTGGTGGAAATTCCTGACTTACGGTTTTGCTCATGCTCCGAATAGTTTTTGGCATATTGCCGGAAATATGTTGGGGTTGATTATGTTCGGTTACGGAATGATGCTCGGTTTGGGACCAGGAGGTGTCGGGCTTTTTCGAGGCGAAAATATTGAAAACCAACTCGGACGTACAGAATATCTCGCGTTTTATCTGCTCACCATCATTTTCAGCGGAATCATCTATGCCGTTTTCAATCCCGAAACGGCTTGTTTGGGAGCATCCGGCGGTGTTACGGGAGTTGTCATTCTGTACGCCTTGTTCTATCCAACCAAAACACTGTTGTTTTGGGGAATTTTACCGCTACCGATGTGGGTGATCGGGTTGATTATTGTTTTCACGGACGCCAGAGGAGCCTCTGGAGTCGGCGAAGGCGGAATCGCTTATGTCGCACATCTTGCCGGCGCGGGTTTTGCGCTTCTTTATTATCTGCTTTTCGCTCAGTATCACCGAAAAATCACCGGCGGTTTTACCGGATGGGGAAAAAAATTCCGCAAACTATTTCAACCGAAACCAAAATTGCATCTTTACAAAGGCAACGACTCCACCAACAACCAAGAAATAAAATCCGATAAAGATGATGAATTCGAAAAACAACTTGATGAAATTCTTGGTCGTTACGGTAAAGTTGGCGAAGCGGGACTCACCAAAGAAGAACGCGAATTTCTACAACGTGCCAGCAAAAGATATCGCGATAAAAAATAAATCCAATCAATTAAAGATAATCGTGCGTTATTCGTCAATGTATCGAAAATAGTTCATTGGATGAATTTGTTCCGCAACGACTTTTCGGCAAACGGAGTCGTTTTTTTTCTCTTTATGATCAACTCTTGTTATTAATTTCCGTTATTAAGATGAATATTCTTGTTCTTGACGAATGGTTTCCTTCCGCAAACAATTCGGGAAAATCCATCCGCTCCTTTCAACTTCTTGCTCCTTTTGCCAAACAACATCGGATTACCTATTTCGCGCATTGTGATTTGGCGAGTCCGGCGGAAACAGAAAATGTTCGCAAAATGAAAGAAGCCGGATTTGAAGTGGTTGGAGTGCCGCGACCGCCTAGGTATGATTCAGTTGCGAAAATACTTTTGGGGGCAATTCCTTCTTTATTTCATCCGCTTCCTATTTCTGTTCGGCGTCATTTTTCGTATCATTACAAATCGGCGTTGCAAAAACTTGTTCGTGAACAACACTTTGATTTAGTTCATATCGAATGGACACATTACGCTGTTTACGGTTCTTACATCAACACATTGCCGCAATTCGTCGGCACGCACAACGTCGAATATCTTTCATGGCAACGGTTTGCAAAAGCAACACGCAATCCGTTCAAAATTTTGCTTGGAATCCACGAAGCCCAAAAACTTTATCGTTTTGAAAAACAATATTATCGCAATGCCGATTATCTTTCCGTTGTTTCTGAGAGTGATGCTCAACTTTTGCGTGACGAATTTGGATTGAGTCATTTTTGTATTATTCCCAATGGAGTTTCGGTTGCGGTGTACGATGAAATTGAAAACACGCCAAAACCCAATCATCTTGTGTATTGTGGTTCGATGGATGTTTTTGTGAATCAAGATGCGGTCATCTGGTTTATTCGCAACATTTTTCCGTTGATTCTGAAAAAAAATCCAGCCGTAACATTAACAGTGATTGGTCGTCATCCGCCGGATTGGATGTTGAAGTTGGCAACGGATCGGATTCGTTTTACCGGTTCGGTTACGGATATTCGGCAACAACTTAAAGAAGGATGTTTGGAGATTGTTCCACTTCGTATTGCGGGTGGTTCGCGGCTTAAAATTCTCGAAGCGTTTGCCGCAAAAATTCCGGTACTCTCAACCACCATCGGCGCTGAAGGATTGAATATCGAAAACAATAAACATCTTGTTCTTGCCGATCATCCCGCAACATTCGCGGATTGCTGTGTTGAATTGCTCGACGATCCGAAAAAACGGACACAATTAATACAAGCAGGACGCCAACTCGTTGAAGAACAATATGACTGGAGCAAAATCGCTCCCTTAGTTGAAACCGCGTGGATAAAAACGATTGACCGATTCAACGCGAAAGGTCGTCAACATCAATAATCGACACAACAATTGTCGCTTGCATCAATCAAAATGCGTTATGATTTGGCAAGACTTGACATAGAAAATTTTGTTCTTGTATTTGAATTCTTAATGAGACCTTTTCTCTAATTTAATATGACGAGACACGCACAATTGAAACAATAATTTCTCAAGGAAGAATTTGAACACAGAAGACACGGAAAAATTAAACCAAAGTTCCGGCGTCAAATTTTGTTAAGACCTTATAGTGTTTCAAATTGAGTCAATTTATACTTTTTGAATCTGCCTACAAATTTTACAACTAAATTCAACCTATCTCCCGAATATGTAGAGAGTTACAACGAAAAATAACCCCTTTTCGCTCGGAACTTCGGATTAAAGTGAAATACCTTGTGTTTAACTTTTGACGAAAATTCTACTGAATAATTACCAAAAAAATTTTTAAAAAGCAAAAAGTTCCGCTTGACATTTTTTTTCGTTTAACATAAACTATGAAACTTAGTCGATTGTGGTTCGTATTTTTTGCCGTGTTGTTTTTCGGCGGGCGTATCGCAATTGTTTCGGCAAACATTAGAAAATAAGGAGAATGGCAATGGAAAATTTATTGAAATGTGTTGTCGGCTTTTGGGCAATATTTTTGGCGAAAAGCCAAATGTTAAAATGG
>JAIRTV010000595.1 GCA_031254675.1 Planctomycetaceae bacterium
GGCGGCAACTTCAATCGAATTGTTGTTGTCTTTTTGGCGGAATCGTTTTGAACTTCCATTGTTGTCATCGAACCGTCTTGAGGATTCCAGTTTTCTAACTTGGAAAATGTTCCGCGAAGGACTGCATCAAATTCAATCGGATCATTACTGGAATTAGCAAAAAAATAAATATTGCGTCCCTCTTTGACTTTATGAATATATTGAAGCATTCCGTTTCCTGTGCTGACAGGTGTTAAACGTTGACCGTCCATCCCCAACAACCGCACATCCGACTCCACCTCCAACAAATCAATCGCTTCAAGCAACATTCGGTACGACGGCGAAGGAAGAAAAACCGTATTGCCGTATTTTCTGACCGGCACCGAGCCATTGTTACGAGCAAGAACATGAGAAGGAACCGTAACCGTTTTCAAACGATGCCAGTGTCCGTTTTTCCGAATATGCGGCGAAATCAACGTGTTGGTCGAATTAAATTGCCACATATAATAGTTGTCAGAATCACGAACACGAAACGTTAAACCCGCCATCGAATCCGTTTGCACATCACATTCCAAAATATAATCTGTCCATTCGCCACCAATATTGCTACGCATGTTTTGGTTATCGTGCAACAAAAGATTGTTATCGGCAATTTGGGCGTTGGCGGTGTCCACCCAATGAGCAAGATTACTGAAATCATCCTGTAACAAAACCGTTCCGTCCAAAGACGTAACACATAAACGTTGAAAAATCCCTGATTCTTTATTCGCTTCACGAAAACCAACACCGCCTTGTTGGAATGTTTCATCAATGGTCGTATCAACCAGTTCGCCGTTCACAAACGTTTTGATCGTATTTCCTTTCAACTCAATCCGAACACGATTGGGCAACAATTTGAATACTTGATCGCTCGGCTCAATTCCAAACATTTCCCGAATTACTTTCCGTACATCGGAATCATGTCCGGATTCCATTGACCGGCTCGGCAACCTACTTGTCGCAACAATTTTCCCGCCGGCATCGTGAAACGTTTTAATCTTTTGGAGATTGCTCCACGAAATGGTTTGACCGCCCGGTATCAAAACAATCGGATATTCTTCCCAATTGATTTTGTTTTCCAAACGAAAATAAGTTTGATTGTTTTCCTTTTTGATTGTCTTACATTTTTCGTCGATGATTTCGGGATGGAGCATTGTGAAATCATTCCAAACCGCACCGGTAAGCAAATCACTCAAAACAAGATAATCCGTTTCCGCCGGATAATAAGAACCGTAATGAGTTCGTTCCGGTTGGTCGAAGAATTTGTAAAAACCCGTCAACGACGCTATCGGATAAATCATACCAATATCGGCAACATGTCGCCCTCCTTGAAGCAACAACGAACATCGTGAAACAAAATTACTGTATTCCGGCAAATCTTTTCCGAAACGCGGATTTTTCCACGCAATATCCGGCGGAATGTGCATTGTTTTTTCGTTCGTCCATGTTCCGTGCGGTAACAATAAATTCCCACCTCTTGCGAAAATTTCCATCGCACTGCGATAAAGCATGTTCCGATCAACCGTTTGATCTGGATAATTACCGTAAATTTCCACCGCCGTAATTTCATGATCATAATTGTAAGAAGCGGAAGTCGGAATTTTGAATCCGTTACGACCATGTCCGTAATAATGGATAGAATCAAATAATGTGACATCGGCGTTTTTGTGGAATAAAAAATTATCGCCGCCCATATCAACGGGTTGAATAATATACGGTCCCATCGGATGACCACAGGAAAGAACATGATGCTTTTGACACCATTCGTGAATAACTTTCATGTGTCCTTCAGAGAAAAGGGTGTTTCGGAATCCGAATAAAGCGCAACGGATTGAAGTTGTTTCCGGTCCGACGTCGTACCAAAGAGCCGGATAATCCAAAACCGGACTTCGACCATATTGGGTTTCAAATTTCGTGTTGTAGGCAGGCGTCCACGTACGGTAATCTTCCACGTGAGCCAACGATAAATCATCATAGAACACTAACGGAATTGTTGTCCCGAAATATCGTCCAAAACGTTTCGCAAATTCATCATACGTCAACGTCAAATATTTCTCCGACGATTCGGGACAAAGATAATCAACAAGCCCTTTGTTACCGTCAACACAAAGGAAAAGCATAATCTTCCAAGTTCCTTCGGGAGCGTCCCATTCGATGCGGTTTTCGTGAACGCGGACATTTTGTACTAAATTAATTCGTTGATACGTTTTTTTATTCATCGCAACCGCACTCATCAGAACACCGCCAGGTTTTTTGAACGATGTCTTTTCGACAATCGCAGTAGGTGAGACAGCGGAAAAGTGTCCGGGACCTTGAAATTCCCATTCCACTTTGTCCAACCGTTTGAGAGTATCTTCGGGAAAAACGGTTGCCATTCTTCCGCCGGCGGAACCGCTGGGAAAGTTAATATCGTCGTAAAAAACAATTTTCATATCATTTTTTTCGGCGGTTGCCAAAATTTCACCGAACAGTTTGAAATACTCTTCGCTCAAAAACTTCGGCTGAGTTGCACTCATCGGCAAAATAGTATAGCCGGCAAAACCGGATATTTTCCCTTTTTCAAAAAATTCTTGAATGAGTTCGCTGGTGAGCAAACCATTCATGTGCCAAAGCGGCATTCCTTTGAGTGTTAATTTTTGCTCCGGCAATGATGCTGGCGCATTGCGGAAATGATCCGCCAATTCGTCACTCCAAACAGAATGAGTAAAACAAAAAACAAAACACGTCACAAAAAAAGTCATCAGTTTTTTCATAGTTGGATTTAAAAAAGTAAAGGATAATTTGAACACGGAAAAACACAAAATACACGGAATTTTTTTATCTTATTCTTTTTTCTGTGCATTCAATATATTCTGTGTTCGATCTGGTCATTGACAAAAAGGAACTTCAAATTTATACAAAATCATGAAGAACTACAAGCATATCCTGAAACAGTCTTTCGCACAATACATTTGTACTGTCAACAATTTCAAGGCAATGTTACGGAATAACCGTCGATGGTGTCGGCGAGTAAATCGAGAATTCGGTTGGGAGTTGTGATGGAAACAGACCGAACAGATCCGTCGCCAATTAGGAAATTACAAATACCAGGATGATAACTACCAAAACCATAAGCGTTGATCACATTGATTGTGTCGGCAAATTCATCTGGTCGGGCAAGACGTCCCGCACCACGAATATCACGACCGGAAGAAAATGATCGCCATACTCCCGCCGTTAAAATGGAACAATCCGCTGATTCGGCTTGAGCAATACTGCATTTGTTGAGCCGATTTACCGGAATATGTTTTTCGCCGAGTAAAAGTTGATTACTGGTTCCGTCTTTCCAACGTTGAGTCATATTGTCGCGTGGTTGCCATGAACGGAATGAGGCAACCCAATCCGGTGTTGTTGCATCAAAAACTTCCCATTTTGCAACAGGAAACGGACCATGTTGATTTTGGTAATGGCTCGGTTTTCTGGAACAATAAGTTTGAAACCAGTTATGACTTGTCCATCCGGTTGCTCCGGGATTTCCTGAAGCGTCTCTGTTACCGGTTCCATAAGCATTGTGTATGATCGCATAATCACCTTGCGCACCGAGAAATTCGCACTCCCAACCGGCTTGTGCGTCTGTTGTGTCTTCGATCATAATATTGTTACCGCTGCCGCGACGTGTCGGGCAACAGAAAATCGAAACAGAACCAAACCCTTCCGCAACCTGTTTATTTGTGGTGTAAAGTTCTTTAAAAGTCCACGCGGTCATTGTGAACGGTGGTGCGCCGGCAACTGTTGGGCTGGAAAGTTCATCGTACAACGCTTGCTGTTCGATAAACGGGAAAATAATCCCGAATAACGTGATCCCGTCAAACGTTTTGTTGTCATTAGCTTTGACGTTGCCGGTAAGAAAACCGGCTTGTCCGTCTTGACACCAATTGTTTCCAACACTGGATGGCGGAACGGCTTTTCGTGTGTCGTGAAAATTGTGAACCGCAACACCCATCTGTTTCAGATGATTCGAACATCGCATCCGTCTTGCTGCTTCTCTTGCCGCCTGAACCGCTGGTAACAAAAGGGCAATTAAAACTCCAATAATCGCAATGACTACCAGAAGTTCTACAAGCGTAAACGCTTGATGTTCTTTTTTAGTTTGAACATTTTTATTTTGTGTAATGAGATTAAACATTGTATGTTTTCCTTTCAAAAATTGAGTTTAACAAAAATGATGGCAACGCAACAAAAACTGTTACAACGATTGGGCTTCACCGCCGTTGACGGAGCCATAAGCTCCCCAAACGCCGAATGGCGATTCACCGGAGTCACGCGGATAAGTGGGAGCCGATGTTGTTCCTAAATCTCCCGCGTCAATCGTTTCCGAAACAAAACGAACAGAACCGTCGCCAAGACAAACAGTAACACCGCCGGAATGAAAACTTGTCGCTGTGCTGAACACACGAAGATTATCGTAAGCCGGTGCACCATTGGAACATGAAGCGGAATTGGGCGGCAAAATTGTACTGAAAGGACTGAAAGCACGTCCATCGCCCCAACGTACACCTAAATGATCTGTGTAAACGTTACCGGTATATTTTTTACCGCTAATCCTGCTCTTACAATTAATTGGAGAACAATTAGTTCCAACATTATCATCAATTCCGGTTGTTCCGCCGTAAGCGTAGGCTCCAATGACATTTTGTTGACCTGAAGAAGTTACCCGTTCCGAAAAAACGATGGTATTACTTGTTCCGTCACTGAAAGCGGTCATATCACGCCAAAAATTTTTCCTGAATCCTGCGTTTGTACTATCTGTCCATTTACTGTTGGCTAAAATGAACGCGCCACGATTATTATCTGGCTGGGTTGTTGTACTCGCCCATCGTTCAGGCCAATCGCCTGTGCAATGAAGATAATTACGACGTCCATCTGTTCGATTGACAAAAGTGTCGGAAGGACAAATCAACGCTGATATCGTAATACCCCAAGGATCACCGCCCGTCGGATCAACAGGATTACTGATTGCCTTGTCAAAAATTGTTTGCCCTTCGTAAAACGGTAACATGACCACAAAGGGACAATAAGCACTCCAACCTGTTGGAGTGGAGGAGTTACACAATTGACTTGTTCCTGACGGAAAGGATTGATGGGTATCGTGATAATTATGTAACGCGATGCCGAGTTGTTTCAATCTGTTGGTACAATCGGAACGTTGAGCCGCAGCGCGTGCCGCCTGAATTGCCGGTAACAGAAGTGCGATTAACACGCCAATAATCGCAATCACCACAAGAAGTTCGACTAACGTAAAGCCGAACGGTGAAGACCGAAAAAGAGTTGAGTATTTCGCCAAACAATGTTCAGAAAGCGAATACCCCTCATTCCATCTAGCCCCCCCCCTGTCTTAAACAATCTACCCATCTTAACACTTGGCTTTTCGCCCGTAAGGTCGCGAAAAATCCGACAACACATTTTACTAAATGTTCCATTGTCATACTCCTTATTTTTTAAGGTTTTGAAAAAATAATTGCGAAATCTTGCCGAAAAACAACACGACAACAAAAAATATTCCGCAATTAAACAATAAGAATCATTAGTTTACACGAGAATAAAAAAAATGTCAACCGAAATCTTTCTTTTTAGGATTTTTTTAGAAAATTTTTTTAGATGACGAACCATACCATTGATCATTTTGATTTAGAGCGTATCCGAGACTGTTATGAGTCATTGTTTTTTGGCACACAGTAATGCAGGTTTGACGGATTTACACTGATGAATATTGGAAATGATATAATTACGGCACTTACCAAACTTATGCAGTGAGATTTAG
>JAIRTV010000020.1 GCA_031254675.1 Planctomycetaceae bacterium
AAAGTTCCTGTAGTTATGGACGATTCGGGTAAGGAAGTCTCATTTGACTATACAGAAACTGGAGCTGATCAAGCGTCTTCGGGAACATGTGCAACGAATCCGTCAGAGGGTAATAGTGATGTTATTACACAGTCTATACTGGAAGAACCGATACCCAAAGCGGAACCAATGAGAGCAATGTCGTTGATGAGCTTTGCTGCTACTGCTGCTCCTAGGTCATTCGGAGCGTTTGATGATTCTCCTTCTACGCCTGCTTATCAATCAACCAATAATGATAGGAGTTTTGAGGAGTCGGAGGAGGGTGAGGGTGGTAAGGATGGTCCTCCGACACCACCTACAACTCCTGAACCAGCGACATTACTTATTATTGGCATGAGTCTTGCGGGTTTGGCTCCTTTAGTCCGACGCTATCGACGAGAACAAACGAGCCATTAACATTTCGTTGCAAATTTTTATGAGAGGAACGGTTTCTTGAGAAGCCGTTCCTTTTTTGGTACGATATCTGTTGCTAAATTGAGAATATCTGAAATTCCAAGATGCGTTTGTGGTTTGTGCCGCACGTGATTAACCGCCAACATGCTGCAATCAACAACTCCAACCTCAAAATCCATGAAAAGGAAAACAACATTTCGTTCTCCCTCGAATCCTGGAGTTGTTCGTGTTGCGGATGTTTTACCTCAACTGATTGTCAAGTATGGGCTTCAAAAGCAACAAAATACAGAACAAATCACCCAAATCTGGCGCGAAACGGTTGGCGAACCGTATGGTTCTGTAACGCGAGCAGTTGGTCTTAAATCAGGAACGCTCAAAATCGCCGTACCACATCACGCATTCGTTCAAGAACTTTCTTTCCGCCAAGCAGAACTCCTTGCCGGATTGCAAACCGCTCTCGCCGAAGAAAAAATAAAACGTATCAAATTTGTCGTTGAAAATTGAGTCGGAATATTCGTATATATTGATACAAAAAAAGAAGATACCGATTCTCTTTATGTTGCGCTGGATTGGCGGTTTTACTGTCAAGGTTTTATTGAACGAAAACTTGCGAAAAATTTTGAAACAACGATTGCCAAATAGAAAACGAAAATAATCTCCTCTTCAACACCTAATTGCATCAACCTCATAAGGGCTGAACAAAATTTAACGCCGGAACTTTAGATTAAAGTTCATTGGCGACAATTTTTAATCCGTGTTCGTCAATATCGTAGAGCAAAATTTCATCGGGGCAAATACTGCCGCGATGTTTTGAAACATACAGAGCGCGACGGAATTTATTACCGTCACGAATTTTTCCCATATAAATAATGGTGTTGGCGTTTGCTAGGAGATCGCCTTCATCGAGAGGTTTTTCGATCATGGCGTCCAATGATGTTTCGCTGCTTGTGTAGTTGACCAAACAACCGATGTCTTCTTTGCGGTAAAGATGTTCGCGAATTTTAGTTTCGTTATCGTGAAAGTGTTGCCGGAACAAGTCTCGCGCAACCCATTCTGGATCTTTGCGAATAATCTGATGATAAACGTATTCCAACAGTTCGAATTGGATGGATTCGCCCTGATGCAGAACCGGTTCGATTCCGTCCACCACAAATCGCCGTCCACCACGAATAAAATGCCCGAAAAAATAGGCAATTGTTGCGTCAAGATGTTTGGACAGTTCGGCTTGCCAATCATTCCATTGGTCGAAATTCATATCTCGTTTTGTAACACGTTTCCCTTGATAATTTAAGGCACAAAAATAATCACCGGGTTGATTTTTTGGATCGAAAAAGTGTTCATAATCGATGGTATTTTTGGCGATTTCTTCTTGAAGAGTCCATTGGCAGAGTCTCTGAGCGTATTCGTGATGCCCTTGCGAATCGCCGCGTGCAGCCATGTCAAACACCACACCGCGTCGTCCTTCCTGTTGAAGACCGGCTTGGGCATATTGGATTCCGAATTGAGTTTTGCCAATTCCGGAAGAACCAACCAAAACCGTCATTGTTCCCGGCAACAACCCGCCGCCAAGATATTGATCCAAACCGGCAATTCCTGTCGATTGTCGATGTATCGTCGATTGAAAAGTCATAGAAATAGAAAATGAAAATCAGAAAATTGAAACAAAAAAATAATATCGAACACAAAAACTCAAATTGAAATATGACAACTATTCAAAATTGGTTTGTTGGTGATTTTGAAAAATGGGTCATCCTTTTTGAGAGTGTTCACAAAACGGTGTTAATTTAGGCGAACGATTTTGTTGTCTAAATTAACACGCTGGATGGTGAACACGTGAACGTTAGGAATTTGAAGGGGCAGCTAGATTTTTTGTTGCGTTTTCAAAAAGGCGATGACTTCTTCAGCGAGTTGTTGTGCCGATTTTTTCCCGCCATCGAGAACCAATTCCGGATTGATTGGAGGTTCGTACGGGTCGTCAATTCCGGTAAAACCCTTGAGTTCGCCGGCTCTGGCTTTTTTGTACAATCCTTTTGGATCGCGTTGTTCACAAATTTCGATTGGCGTATCAACAAAAATTTCAATAAAATCACCTTGTGGCAATGATTTTCGTACATGATCGCGATCAACACGGTACGGACTAATAAACGCCGTGACTGCAATCAAACCGGCATCCGCAAATAATTTGGCGACCGCACCAATACGGCGGATATTTTCTTCTCGATCTTGGGCGGAAAAACCGAGACCAAAACGCTTGGCGAATTCTTCGCCGTGAATTTCTTTTAAGATTCCCGGACTGGCATTCAGACCGTGCCGAACATTGTCGCCATCCAGTACAAAGCTATGTTTCCCTGATTGGTACAGTAAATGATCAACCAGATTGGCAATCGTACTTTTGCCGCAAGCGCTCAATCCGGTAAACCAAAGAACACAACCTTTGTGATTGTTAAGAATTTCACGCTCATGCCGTAACACAGCATGTTCGTGCCAATGAATTTCTACGTTGGACATTTGAATCAAAGTTTAATAAAGTTAAATTAAAATTAAAAGTTTGAGGTTGAAAGTAAGTTAAAAGTAACAAGTCAGCAAAATTGATCGAAAACAGTTTGCAAGGAATTTTGTTTTGTTTTTTTTCGAGAATTTTGTTTTATTGGGTTGTCATTATTTTTTCTTCTGCTGCGCTTAATCGGGAATAAATCGGTTGGAGTTGCCAACAATTTTCGGTAACATTTCGATGGACAATCTGTTCGGCGGCAACTTTTCCGGCGGCGGACGCTTGAGGAAACCAAAACTGCTCGTTTGCTAAAAGCACGGTTTGCGGGGCTTTACTGCTCCAACGTTCCAGAGCGGGTCCGGTGAACAACACATCTTCCGCTTGTTCCCACCAATCAGCAACACGAATCAATTTCGGTTGATCGGCGGCTTTGTAACCGGTTTCTGTTTTCTTGAACAGCGCGGCAACTACTTCACCGCGTTGGGCGTCCACTCCGACGGAGAGATAATTGTTGCTAAAATGAGAACACATTTCAGCGACCACATCGAAAGTTTCAACACCAACAATTTTCGCACCAACCGCATAAGCAAACATTTTAGCTGTTGTTACTCCGACGCGCAGTCCGGTAAACGAACCAGGTCCCACAACAACAACAACAACCGCAATCTTATTCGGAATAATATTCGTTTTTTGAAACAACATGTCAATTGCCGGAGCGAGTGTTTGCGCACTTCGTCTATCTTGTGGGAGTTGGATTTCCGCAAGAACATTGTTACCGTTGAGGATGGCAACACTACCGTATTTTTCTGTTGTTTCCAAAGCAAGCAGGATATTCATTACGTACTTATTCTATCGGAAAACAAAAAATGGAAAATAGGGGGTTAAAAACGGAATAGACATTCTCTCTAAATTTAATATGACGAAACACGTACAATTTGAACAATCCTTTTCTCAAAGAATAAATTGAACACAGAAGACACGGAAAAATTAAAAAAAAATTCTGTGTTTTCCGTGTTCAAATAAAATCAACACAAAAATAAGCATTAAAGTAAAATATTTTGTTAAAAAATTTGTTAAAGAAAAGGTCTAATAATAACCCTAAAAAAATTTTTTATTTTCCGGCTTGACAAGTGCCGATGAATCGTGTAATATTTAGAACATAATAAATTCTGTTTTTAAATTTTAACCTTTGGAGACCATTTTTC
>JAIRTV010000049.1 GCA_031254675.1 Planctomycetaceae bacterium
ATATGAAACACCGAAAAATCAGAGCCTCGCAACATCCAAACCCAAAAACGTTTGCCATTCAACTTCCAACCCGTCTCGTCCGAATGGATATGTTTCTCCAATCGCAAACGCGATAACAATTCCTGATACGGTTTGGCCAACGATTTGGATACTTTTTGAACTTGCTTGTCTAAAAAACCGGTCGAAATTTTAATGTTGAGTACATCGTTAAAAAAATCCTGGATTGTGCGATACGATAAATAATCTGCGCTTGCTCGGAAATAATACGCCTCAGTTCGGCGTTTTCTCGCTCCAATCGCAATACCTCCGATTCAATACTTTCGAGTAAATTTCTCATAACCGGATTATACAAATCGCAAAAAAAACACGCAAGCGAGAAAATTACCGTGAACGCTTACAACCAGAGAGAACACAAAAATACAGAACCAATAAAATATTGTTTCGTTTTTTTTTTGCGTTTCCATATTGAAAGAAGAATGATACATTAAAGGAAAACTTTTAATTTCCCTTGGAAAATTGGCAAAAAATTTTCTCTGTTCTCAAGGCTTTCTGCGATCAAAATAAAAGAGAGAGGGTTGCATCGACTAATGTTGTTGTTACTGAGAAATATAATCCTGTTTCAACCAACGAATTCTTGTTATAATAAATATTGTTGCGGAAATCAATAAAATCGGAGCAAGCATTGCAAAAGTAAACGATATTCCGTATTGTGATTTTGACCAGCCCATCACCAGCGGAGAAAAGGCACTGAAAATAAAACCGACCGATAACATAAAACCAACTGCCGTCGCTCGAAATCTTAACTCCACAACATCAAACAACGACGCAAACAAATTCGATTCATACACACCACGAAAAAAGCCAAATCCCGCTAAACCAATGTAACAGCCAATAATATTGGGCGAAAGTGCCAAAAGTAACACAAATGGCGCACAAAACAACAAACCCAATATCTGTATCTCTAATCTTGCTCCAATTCGGTAACAAGAAAAATAATCTGAAAATTTTCCGCCAAGCAATACACCACCAAACGCAAAAAGATGATGATAAAACATTGATGAAAATCCGGCGACCGTTAACGATTGATGAAATTTTTCAAACAAAAAAGTCGGCGTCCATGTCAGATAACCAAGAAAAACAAAATTCGCTGTCGCAAAAGTAATCCAGATTGCCCAAACGGACGGTTTGCGAGAAATAGAACACAATATTTCAAAAAAGGAAACGATTTCTTTTTTTGTTTCGTTATCAAGTTTTTCGCTTTCTTGAAAATCGTTACGAACTCGCCATGAAATTAACAATGCCAGAAAAACACCAAACGAACCAAAAACAAAGAATGCCATTCGCCAACCGAAATGTTCGGCAATCCAACCGGAAATCAAACCACTGGTAATAATACCGACATAAAGCGAGGTCTGATGAATTGACATTGCCAGAGCTCGTGTTTTGTGATGATATTGGCTGATTAACGAATTGGCAGCCGGATAATAAAATGCTTCACCGCCGCCGGTTGCCAAACTTCGAAACACAATTAACATGAACAATCCCGTACTGAATCCCGAAGCAATTGTCGCGCCGCTCCAAAACAGTAAACTCCAAAAAATAATCGACTTTCTACGGAAAACATCACCAAGCCAACCAGCAATCGGTACAAAAATTGCGTAAGTCCAAAGAAAGATTGATGCGATCAATCCGGCTTGAATGTCGCTTAATCCCAATTCGGTTTTGAGCTGAGGCAAAACAACATTATAAATAGCACGATCCGCCTGATTAAAAAAATAAGCCAACCAAAGTAAACCAATGAGTTCCCATTTATACATTGTCGTTTGAAACAAAAAATAAGGATAAAAAAAATAATCTCTTCCACTCCGGAAAAGAACAACACAATCAACAACAAAACCACAAATAATTAAAAAGATTTTATTATGGCGTATTATTGTTTGTGTACAGTAGAAGAAATTTAAATGATATGATCAAATGAATCAAGTACAATTTTCCACAAAGAAGATGCAACTTTGCGTAAAATAACTGATTATTTCACATTTTTAGAGAGCCTGTACCAAATTCCATCAATATTTCAAGTGATATCCTATTCGTTTTCGGACGCTATTTGCAATAGATGATCGAAGTGGAGAGGCCAAAGACGAATACCACTGTTTGCCGGATTTTTTTGATTGGTGTAACCAAAAACAAGCCAACGGTTGTCCGGTGTGAGAGCAATCTTTGAAATGGGAAGCATGCGATTGCGAAACATCACGGAATGACGGTCATCAACAATAGTACCATCGACAATATTTCTCATTCGCAAACTGTTGTCTCCGCCAAGTGAGATTAGTTTTTTTCCGTCCGGCGAAAGTGCCAATTCTTGAATCACTCCTTGATTACTCTGTAACACTAACGGTTCTCGTTCCGTTGCCGTTTTAATATCGTTTCGATCAAGACGCCAAACCCGAATCGTTTTATCGTAACTTCCAGAAAATAATCGTGTTCCCGATTGGTCAACCGTGAGCGAACTAATCCAACCACAATGACCATTCAGCACAACCGAATTGGTAACTTTTTTCGAATCCGTTAAATTCCAAAGTCGAATGGTGTTATCACGGCTACCAGTCGCAACCCAACTACCATTCGGAGCAAAAGCAATCGCCGTAATATCAAGATGATGACCACGAAGAACCAACGGAATTCCATCCGTTTTGCTATTTCGAAGATCGTAAATTAACGTTGTCGAATTTTTGCCACCAACTGCCAGTTTGCCGGAATCCGCACTAAACTGAATCAGACGAATTTCTTGATCGTGTCCACGCAAAACAATCGGCGGCGGAATAAAACCGTTTTGAATCTGCCGCAAATCCCAAAGCCACACAACATTCGGCTCCGAAAGCACAATCGTTTCCGAAACGGAAATATCTGTTGCTTTCGGCAACGATTTTTCCGGCAACGTAACGGAAGATTCCGACAAAAATGAAACTTGGATATTTTTACGCAACGAAAAATGTTGTTCCCGTAACACCGGCTTTGTCGTAACTTTAACGGGCGTACTGTTGGAGATCATCGGAGTTCCATAAGCCGTGTCCGGTAACGGTAACATCGAATGCAATCGGACAATCCGACAAGGAGGAATCGGTTCATTAAGATTACAAAAATAATTGCCGTCTTCGCCGAAAACAGTTGCAATTTGCATGGATGAACCAACATCATTGATGTACCGGTTGTTTCGGACAATCTCAAAAGACGACTTCGCCGATCCGCCAAAAGCCGCCAGCCAACAACCATCCGGTGAAATCTGTAAATCACTCAATCCAATAACTTTTTCATTTAACGTAACAGGTGCTTCCGCCGGATTCGGTCTCGCCATATCCCAAATTTGTAACGTTCCGTCTGTCCGACCACCAATAATTAAACGTAAATCCGGCGAAAAAAGCAATTTAACGAACGGAATTTTTCCCGAATCAAGTTGAACACCGTTTCGATTATTTTGGTCACGGAAAAGATCCCATATCCAAACCGAATTGTCTTGACATTGCGTCAACAACCAATGGCTGTCGGAACTGATCGTCAGATTTTCAACCGCCGGCAGATTGATCAGAAACATCTTGCCCCAACTCAACGAAGCATAAGTTTGACTGAGTATCCAATAAGCCGTCGAAGGAAGGGAACGACCAAACTCTTCAAATGTTCCCACCGCAGATAAAATATCTTGTAAACTCTGTTCAGGATCAGAAATCAACGATGTTACCGCTTCCTCCAACAATGCCTCCGCCGCAGCAACCCGAATCACTTCCGGTAATAATTTATTCGTTGCGTTTTCTTTTTTCAAAGCAACCTTTGTCGTTTCCGCCGGTTTCGCCGAAATTGTTTCAAGCGGCAAAGGTTTCGGTTGAACTGTTTCAAATTGATCGTTAATATGAATATTATCGTTATTTTTACTTTGTTCATTTTTATCTTCGTTTTTGTCCACATTTTGAGCCAACATCTTTTTTGTTGCGTGATCAGTTGTTGCCGGTTCGGTGATGAGCTTCTTGGTTTCGGTTGCATTTGTTGCTGTTGTTTCAGATAATAAGGGTTGAGTCGGCTTGTCAATCCGTTCCGTCTGCGGCAATTTATTCGATACGTTGTTTTTTTTCTGTTTCTGAAATTCTGAAACATTGGTTTCGGAAGATTTCGTTTTCGTTACCACATTGGCAACCGCAGGATTCGGTTTAACAATCTCCAATTTAATATTTTCCGGTTTTATCGTTTCGGCGGACATTGTTTCGGAACGAACTGTTGCCAGTAACGGAGCGGTTGTTGTCGTTGGAAACTCTATCGGAAAATCCGTACCTTTATTGATAATCACTTGAGACGATGAATGATCCGGTTGAGCAGCTTTTCTTCCGTCTATCAGAATAAAAAAGAGAGCACCAAACAACACAATAATCTGAACACAAACCGTCAATAATAACGTTATCCATTGTTTATAATCGCTGCGATAATTATTGTTGTATTCGTTATCGTATTCGGAAACTTTTTCAACCGTACAAGAATTTTCATGACAATTTTGGCAAGAATTTTCGTGATGAAAACAATTGGCGTTGGAACTGCGTTTTATTCGAGGGCAATTTTTGGCACGACATTTCATCAAGTCGGCATCGGAAATCAATGGTAACGAAAAACGATTTTGTGTGCTGACTTCCGCACAATTTTTCGAAAAGTTATTCGATACATTATTTGAAAAATTGCGTAATAAACTGTCTGATAGATTGTCTGATGGAGTGTCTGATAAATTCTCTTTACAGGGAAAGCGCAAACAATGAGTTAAGAGATTTTCACCGCCGCAAGCGGGACAGCTTACTTCTGTTGAATGTTCCGACGCGGCAAACTTGAACGCAAATCCGCAACATTCGCATTGAATTGGTCTGGTTGTTTGCGCATCAATCATGAAATTCTTGCAGTCTGTTTAGTAGAATTTGTAAAATTTATTTTTTGTAAGCATTGACCGCTCTGACTACAGAAATGAATTTTTGTAATATCTCAATGAAATTTTCGTTAAAAATAAGTCAACTTACTTTTGTTTTTATCACGATGAGAGCAAGTTGAGAAGTTTTTTATCCGGTGGTTGTATTGTGTTTCGTTGCCGATGAGTTAACTCTCATTTTTGATGAATTATTCATTGTTGTGTTACATTTTAAGCGGTACGACGAAAACGTATTGTTTGTTTATTTTGTTCGGGAAACGCCAATGTTACGGGAATTGATTCTTCCGGTGGACGATGTGTTGTCAGGAATTTTTCGAGATCGGTTCCAACCGTGGCGAACAATTCCGACCATGTTTGCCCAATTGCTTGGCGGTAAACGCGAACAGTCGGATACCACAGACAATTTTCGTAATGATTTTCACTGTGATTTTCATTGTGATTTTCACAATGATTTTTGCGATTGAGATTCCAACGCCAATCGGCTTTTTCTGGAAGTATCAACCAAGTTTTCGTTCCGAGTGCTCCTGCTAAATTGGCGGCGTAACCTGGCGGCGTAACAACAAGATCAAGTGCAGCAATTAATCCGGCTATTTCATCCAAATCATATTGAAACACTTCGGGATACAGATGAACTTGTAGTGAAACATTACGACGATAAAGTTCGATTTCTTTTTGTTTCGAACCGTGTTGCAAACAAATCCAAGCGGCATCGGTTTGATGACGAAGCATGAGATTTCGTAACTCAAACATTGGTAACGCGGTTTGAAGTTCGGATTCCGCCGTCCAACTTCCTTGCCAAAGCACGCCAATTTTAGTAACACCACCAATTTCTGAAAGTCGATTTGACCATTTTGTGATGCGTTCCCGATCCGGTACAAGATAAGTTTTTCGAATCGGAAAATCTTCTGATTGACGGCGAAAATAACGCGGCAAACTGCCAAACGCAATTTGTTCATCTAATGAAAGTTTCCAGCAATTCTTATTCAAATCAACCGTGTCTGTGGTGAGCGGTACCACTGTTGCACGCGGAAATGACCGACGAAACAGCGAATGTAACGATGATTCACATTCGATCACGCAATGCCCAACGCGGTTAATCAAATCCGGCAAACAGGACGCAAACATGATTTCCGCTGCAATTCCTTCTTCGGAATAAGCGAGAACAGTTTTTTGTTCATGATCATTTTCGGGACAATTATTATCGGAATTTCCGTTCCAGTTTGGCAAGAGATGGCGTTCCCATGTTCCGAAGTTGGCGGCGAGTCGAAATTCCATCGCGTCCCAACCGTTTTCCAAATCGCCGAGTGCGAGAAGTGATTGACCGCAACCGTGAATAGCCTGCGACCATTCCATACCGACCGGAAACAAACGTTGATAATACGGAATGGATTCTTCGAAGCGTTCTTCTTTTCGCAACGATTCCGCGAGAAAAAAACAAGCATCGGGCGATGCCGGATCGATTTTGACAGCTTCGGTCAATGCCGGAATAGCGTCGGCGTTTTGGTTACGAATTGTGTAAATGTATCCGAGAGTCAACCACGCGGAAGCGTTGTCGGGTTGTAACGCGGTCAAATTTTTGAAACAAGATATTGCGTTTTCCGCCTGATCAAGTTCAAAATAAAGTTGACCGAGATTGAGAATGAGGTCGGTGTTATTGGGGTCGAGTGTACGCGATTTACAAAAAGCGTTGACTGCTTCGTGGTTGAGTCCCAGCGTGCGGTAAGCCAATCCGAGATGGAATTGCAAAACGGCTTGTGAATGTAGGGAGTCGGAATTTTTTGAGTTGGAAAGTTCGAGTTGATGAAGTGCTTCGAGAAAAAATTCGACACCTTTGGCGGGTTGCCCATTTTGACACCGTAAAACTCCCAATCCGTCCAGTGCATACAGATTACTGGCATCACCGCGTAGAACATCTTGATAAAGTTCTTCGGCTTTAGTGGTATCTCCTGAAATTAAAGCGGTTTGCGCTATTGCAAGTTTTTCGCCATGTGTCATTGTTTCGTTCCTTGAAACTCATTATTACAGTAAAAGGGAACCGAGAATCTCCGTTCTCTTTTACTGTTATCGTCAATATATTCGCAAAAATTGATATAATCCGTAAAAATTAACCCAAGATGATCAATAACCCCAAACAAGAAAACAATAACTCTTTTCTCTAACTTCTCCCTACACAAAGATATGTCATTTTAATGCTTAATAATTCAAACATTTTCTGCTCCCCCCTATTCCCTATTCTCATGGAATCGTTATAAAAAGTTGTGTTGTGGCGGTACTACGTGAGGGACATTCAGAAAAACATTTAACCTAAAACTTTGACAATGAATTTATTTCCATTTCTATTGACGGCATTTTTTTTCGTTGTGATCTTGTTGATTGCTGGTTGGGGTTTGCGGCGAACATCGAATGTTCATGATTTTTTTCTTGGCGGTCGAACGCTTGGCGCATGGCTTTTGGCGTTTTCTTATGGTACTGCTTATTTTAGTGCGGTTATTTTTGTCGGGTTTGCCGGTCAATTCGGTTGGCAATTCGGGTTGAACGCTCTTTGGGTTGGTGTTGGCAACGCTGTTATTGGTTCCGGTTTGGCGTGGTTGGTTCTTGGTCAACGGACACGCCGAATGACACACAATCTTCATGTTCAAACAATGCCGGAATTTTTCGCCGCACGATACGAGACAAACGGCATCAAAATTATAACGGCATTGATTATTTTTATTTTTCTGGCGCCGTATTCGGCATCGGTGTTTACGGGGTTGAGTTATTTGTTTGAAATTGTTTTTGAACGGAAGGTTAGTTTTACGGTTGTGTTGACGGTGATTTCAATCATTTCGTTTATCTATATTACTTGCGGTGGTTACAAGGCGATTGCCCGAATTGATTTTATTCAGGGAATAATCATGTTTTTCGGTTCTTTGCTCATGGTTTATGTTGTTGCCAAAAACTATGGCGGAATTACCGCTGCGGCAACTGAACTCTCCACAAAACTCAATGAACGTATTGCTTCCGGCGAAATTAAATCGCCGCCTTGGTATATTTTGCCGTCGGTGGTATTTATGACGTCGTTTGGAGTTTGGGGGCTGCCGCAAATGGTACACAAATACTACGCCATTCGTGACGAAAACGAAATTAAACGCGGTGCGTTGATTACAACGATTTTTGCGTTGGTTATTGGTTGTGCTGCTTATTTTACCGGCGCCGCAACCCATTTGATGGAACCGCACACAATTCCACGCACGGCATTGGGCGGAATTAATTTCGACCAATTAGTTCCTGATTTGGTTGCTTCCCATTTACCGCAAGTCTTGTTGGCGGTTATTCTATTACTTGTGTTGTCGGCGTCGCTTTCAACATTGAGTTCATTGGTTCTTGTGTCGTCTTCGGCGATTACCATTGACTTATACAAAGGTTATCTCAATCCGAATGCGTCAAATCGGTCGGAGTTATTATTGATGCGATTGCTCTGTGGGGTTTTTATTTTGATTTCGTATTTAATTGCGTTATTTAGACCGGCGTGGATTGTATCGTTGATGTCTATTTCGTGGGGGGCGGTTGCGGGTTCATTTTTGGCGCCGTATCTTTATGGTTTGTTTTGGAAACGGACAACAAAATTGGGGGCTTATGCCGGAATAGGGACGGGATTGTTGGTTTCTAACGGTTTGTACTGGTATTGGTTTTTTATGGAGAGTCCTGCCAATGCCGGAGCGAGAGCGCCGCTTGCGGCATCGATTGCCATGGTTGTTCCGTTAATTATTGTTCCGGTGGTTAGTCTGTTGACTTCGCCTCCTAAACCGGAAACGATTCAAAAAGCTTTTGAATGATTGTTGACGTTTATTGTGGTGTGACAGTACTATAATTTGGTGCTATTCTGTTTTCCTAAAGCATGTTTGAAGAGACCATTATTGCACAATCGACGGCGTATGGAGCGGCGATTCGCGGCATGATTCGAATTAACGGACCGGCGGCGATTTTATCGTTGCGAGGGTTATTTGAGCCGGAGTTGCGTGCGGAACCGCAACCTTATATCAAAACCGGTCATTTTATTTTCTGGGGAACGGCGCGTCGGATTCCGGCGAAAATTTTTTATTGGTCTGAGGGGCGTGGTTATACGGGTCATCAATCGGTTGAGATTCACACGTTGGGTTCGCAACCGATTCTCGAATCAATTATCGCTGCTGTTAGTCAATCGGGTCATGTTCGTCAAGCTCGACCGGGGGAATTGACGTTGCGTGCTTTTTTATCGGGTCGTCTTGACCTGACGCAGGCGGAAGCCGTACTTGGAGTTATCGAAGCCCCGTCGCAACACGTTTTGAAGATTGCGTTGCAACAGCTTGCTGGTGGAATGACGTTGCCGGTTCAACAGGTTCGCAACACGTTAGTTGAAACGTTGGCGCATCTTGAAGCGGGGTTGGATTTTCCTGACGAGGATATTGAATTTATTACACGTTTGGAGTTGAGTTCTGTTTTGCGGTTGGTGCGGGAGCGAATGGAATTGCTTCAACAACGTATGACAAAACGCGGTTATTCGAATGAGTATCCGCGAGTAGTGTTGCTTGGTTTGCCGAATGCGGGTAAGAGTACGTTGTTTAATACGTTGCTCCAAACGCAGCAAGCGATTGTGTCGCCAACACCGGGAACCACACGTGATTATCTTGAAGCTGGAATGGTGTTGGAGGGTTTGCGGTGTATTCTTGTGGACACGGCTGGTATTGGTGTTTGTTCTGTGGAAAATGAGATTGACGAAACCGCGCAACAGTTGTCAAGACAGGTTGCCGAACAAAGTGATTTGATTATTTACTGTTTTGATGATTCTTCCAAAAAATTGGCGAATCCATTTGGTTTTGGTGAGGCGAAGGTTTTGTTTGTTCGAACCAAATCGGATTTGAACAACTTGGATCATTCGTTTTTAAACGAATCGGAGACGTGGGAGGTTGCGGTCTCGTCGCGAACTGGTGAGGGGATTGACTTATTGCGGGCAACGGTTGCGCAACATTTGCGAGCGATGGCGTCGGACAACATGTTACGTAGTACGGTGTTGCGGTGTCGTGATTCGGTGAGTGGGGCGATTCGGTTGTTGGAACAAGCGTCCGCGATGTGTGATTCGCAAGATCATTTTTTCGATGAATCAATTCTTGCGTTGCAGATTCGATCGGTTCTGGAAACGCTTGGTCTTATTGATGGCAGTGTTTATACTGACGAAATTCTCAATGAAATATTCAGCCGCTTCTGTATCGGAAAATAACGTAAGCGTTCGCGGTAATTTTTTCTTTTGCGTGAGTTGAATGGTAAACGTTTTGTCCATACTACAAACAATCCACAATTTCTAAAAGATCGCATCAACGCTCACGCACAGACATAAAATAACGGTAACCGTTCACGTTTTTTTTGAAAAATTAAATATGTCAACGAATGATTGATCATAAAACTTTTCTGTGTTTTCCGTGTTCAAATAAAATCAACACCAAAAGAGGTATTAAAATGAAAT
>JAIRTV010000073.1 GCA_031254675.1 Planctomycetaceae bacterium
TGGAAATTGACGAAATTAGCCGTCGAAATCTTGAAATTACGACAACGATTCGTGGAGGTTCTCGGGATGGTTCGCTTCTTTCTGTGTTGGATCGTTGTATTACGTCGATGGGATCGCGTTTGATTGCGGATTCTATTTCCGCTCCATTGACTGATATTCGGGCAATCAACACGCGGCTCGACGCAATTGAGGAACTATATCACGATGACGAAACGGTACGCGATTTGCGGGAAAATTTGCGGCGTATTCATGATCTCCAACGAATTTTGACTCGAATTCTCCAAAAACGCGGAACTCCGCGCGATTTGTCAATGATTGCTCGGACATTGCGGACATTGCCGTTTTTCCGCATGAAACTGGAAAAGTTGACAAGTTCCATGTTGAAATCGGTTCGTGAGAATATTGATCCATGCGAATCGTTAGTGGAATTGCTTTCCGCTGCGCTGGCAGAGGAAGTTTCTGTCAATTTTAAGGACGGCGGTTTTATTCGATCCGGTTTCAACGCCGAACTCGATGAGTTGCGGCATCTTCAAAGCGGCGGAAAAGATTGGATTGCCCAATATCAGGCGGCGGAAATTAATCGCACCGGAATTCCCAGTTTAAAAGTGGGTTACACGCGGGTGTTTGGTTATTATATCGAAATTACCAATCCTCACCGCGATAAAGTTCCGGAAGATTACGCTCGAAAGATGACCATTAAAAACGCAGAACGTTATATCACGCCGGAACTTAAAGAGTATGAAGAGAAAATTCTAACTTCAGGAGAACGAGCAAATAATTTGGAACTTGAGCTCTTCGAAATGCTTTGTCAAAAAACTTGTGAAAAACGTCACGCCATGCAATGTACCGCGCGTGCGTTGGCGATGTTGGATGTGGTTGTGTCGTTGGCGTTAATTGCGAGAGAGCGGGGATATTGTCGTCCGAATTTGGTTGAAGAATCAACTTTAAAAATTATTGACGGGAGACATCCGGTTCTTGATGCGGTGGAACCTGCGGGAACATTTGTCCCGAATGATTCGTTGTTTGACGACGAACACGGTCAAGTTCAGTTGATTACCGGTCCGAATATGGCAGGGAAAAGTACGTTTATTCGTCAAACTGCCTTGCTCTGTATCATGGCTCAAATAGGAAGTTTTTTGCCGGCTCGTGAAGCGCATATTGGAATTTGTGATCGGATTTTCGCGCGAGTAGGCGCCAGCGACGAAATATCACGCGGTCAAAGTACATTTATGGTGGAAATGACCGAAACAGCCCGAATTTTGAATCAGGCAACATCACGAAGTTTAGTTGTTCTCGACGAAGTTGGACGTGGAACCAGTACTTACGACGGAATTTCCTTAGCGTGGGCAATTGTTGAACATTTACACGACAAAATCGGATGCCGAACACTTTTCGCAACACATTATCATGAATTAACTGATTTGTCAGAAACATTCGAGAAGATTCGTAATTTGAATGTTGCCGTGAAAGAACAAAACGATAATATCGCATTTTTGCACAAAATAATTCCCGGAGCGGCGGATAAAAGTTACGGAATATATGTTGCTAAAATTGCCGGTATTCCCAAAAATGTCGTGAAACGGGCAAGAGAGATATTGAATGAATTGGAACAAACGCATGTCAAAGCGACAGCCCACAGCACAGAGTCGGGAATCATCCAAAATATTCAACGCCGAAAAGTCGGCTCAATACAATTTTCTTTGTTCGGACCGGAAAATCATCCCATGGTTGAAGAATTGCGGGAGCTTAATATTGACGATCTCAAACCGCTTGACGCACTGAAAATGATCGCAACATGGAAAGAAAAAATCCAAAATCGAAAATATTCATAACTTTTATGATTTTCGTAATTAAACAAAAGTTCTACTGAATAATTGTAAACAAAACAATAATACAATAATCATTACAATAACAATATAATATTAAAAAGTATGGATTTTCTACAGCTTAATAATAAAAGGTTTTTAGTTTTTGGTGTTGCTAATAAAAAGAGTGTTGCGTTTCAGATTGCGAAGATGCTTCTTGAAGAAAATGCAACAGTAGATTTTGTGGTTCAAAATGAATTGTTGGCAAAAAAAGTCAATGATTTATTTCCCGAGCGGAATGTTTTTTCGTGCAATGTTGAACACGAAGACGAAATCAAAAAACTTCGGCGTGAAATTGAACAAAAATTGGGTTCGGCGATTCGATACGATGGACTTGTTCATTCGATAGCGTTTGCGGATTACAGTGATGGGATGAAACCGTTCCATGAGACTTCGAAGCGGGCTTTTTTGCAAGCGTTGGATATATCGTGTTTTTCGTTGGTTTCAATTTGCCGCGAATTTTCCGAACTTTTGCAAACGGATGCATCGGTTGTAACAATTTCCATTTCGACAACACGAATGGCAAGTGAAAATTATGGATTTATGGCGCCGATTAAGGCGGCGTTGGATTCCTCGTTGGCGTTTCTCACAAAATCATTCAGTCAATTTTCGGAGATTCGATTCAATGCGGTTGCGCCGAGTTTGCTTAAAACATCTGCTTCTGCGGGAATACCGGGTTATGCAGATTCTTATCTTTTTGCGGAACAAATAATTCCACGCAAGCGGGCTGTTTCGACCGAAGAAGTGGCGGCAACAGCTATTTTTCTCTTGAGTCCTCGTTCTAGCGGGATTACAGCACAAAAAATAATTGTTGATGCCGGCATGGACATCAATTATTTTGATAAGGAAATTATTACGAAAACAATTCATTAGCTTCCAATTTCACGATGGATATTTGTATTCCGGTTTGGTGGGTAACTTTTACGTATTGAGTTCAAGAAAGTTGCTGGGATACCTCTAATAATTGAATTTATTGTTTTATATTTTATAATTTTTGTCATAATAATAATCTTGAAAATTTTTGCATGATTGAAGTGGACACTTACAGGCAGATGTTTACAAAATAATTAAAAAGTGTATATTGCA
>JAIRTV010000112.1 GCA_031254675.1 Planctomycetaceae bacterium
CGTCATGTGGTGATTGCTGCCGGCACGCCGGAGATTTATCAGGGGCATCCAACTTCGTTGCTCATGCCGGACGGTCAAACGATTTTCGTTGTTTGGAGTGTCAATCATGGAGGTCCCGCCGGTCCAATGGCTCGGAGTGATGATGGCGGAAAAACATGGACACGGATTGATCATCTCCTGCCTTCGGGTTTTTCGAAACACCGGAATTGTCCCAGTATTTATCGCATGGTTGCCGATAACGGCACCGAACGTTTGTGGGTCTTTTCCGCACGTCCCAAAATGCCCCGTATTCTCAGCGAAGACGGCGGAAAAACATGGAACGAACACGAACCACTTGGTTTTCCTTGTGTGATGACATTTAGCAGCGTTATCTCGAAAAATCCGGGAAAACAAGACGGAAAATATGTCGCTTTTTATCATCACAAAATTGATGTTACTGGAAATGTTCAGAATGGCGAACGTCAAGCCGGTATGTTACAGGTTGTTCAAACGGAAACCGCCGATGCAGGGTTGACGTGGTCGCCGCCGCGTGTTGTGGCGGCTGTCGAAGGTCGCGATCCTTGTGAACCGTTTGCTTTCTGGTCACCGGATAACAAGGAAATTTGTTGTTTAATGCGTGACAATAAACACAAAGGGCGAAGTTTAATGATGTTCAGCGGTGATCACGGCGAAACATGGTCAACACCAACCGATACACCATGGGGTCTTACCGGTGATCGGCATTGGGGTGTTTACACTCAGGATGGGCGGCTTGTTATTGTTTTCCGCGATTGGGCTATCGGAAGCCCCAGCCGAAGTCATTTTGTTGCGTGGGTCGGAACATACGACGACATCAAACAGAATAAACCAGGTCAATTTCGTATAAAATTATTGCACAGTAATGCCGGTTTTGATTGCGGTTATCCTGGGATTCAGGTGTTGCCAGACGGAACCGTTTTCGCCTTAACCTATATCAAATACAAACCGGGAAACGATAAACATTCTGTTGTCGGTGTGCGTTTCAAATTAACCACAAACGGCGTGGAATAATCGAAACACATTTTTCCAAAAAATAATAAAGGAACTTCTAAAAACCTTCGAGAAACAAATTCTGAATATTTTTTTTCGACAGGATAAACAAGATTTACAGGATTTTATAAGAATTTTTGTTCTGTTAATTCTGCAAATCTTGTCTAAGAATTGGTCTTTGGAAGTTCCCATAAGGAAACTTGCGAATAATTTTTTCTTAGCGTTTATAGGTTGATGTGTTAATTGAAGTAAACGAGACAGGCAGCCCTTCGGCAAAAGATAGCCTATCTCTGTTTGTCAAAAGGTTGGCTATCTTGATGTTGATCTTTTGACAAAAATTCCACTGAACAATTACCCTCCCAAAAAAAAATTATTTTTCTACTTGACAAGAGTCGATATATCGTGTAATATTTGAACATAATGATTTCTGTTTTTAAATTTTAACCTTTGGAGACCATTTTTCTATTTGAAGAATAAATTACCCGAATTTTTGTTCGGGTAAAAACAATAATCGAGTACGTCAACAATATTATGGTCGCTTCGGCGATTGGTAATTTTCCACTGACCAGCGGATTTTCCGTGTAGAGAATTACTATAGTTTGATAGAGTTGCGTGGCTCCCGATAAGGGGGCGTCGCGTATCAAACTGTAGGTATGATTCAGCGTTGCATTTGAAACACGTAACGCACCACTTTGGTCGGTGGGAATAAACCTATCCATAATAACGTGTCGCTCCGTCTAAGAGCGATATTTCTGTTGCCGTTTCTCGGCGTTACGTTTTCCCGCTTTACAGCAAAAGCAGATTATTTGTTATGTAATCTGTAAAAATCTTTACTTTTTTCCTAGGAGAAAAAAAATGAAAATTCGTACGTTTATTGGATTTACGTTGGTCGAATTACTCGTGGTTATTGCGATTATTGGTGTGTTAATCGCATTACTGTTACCCGCCGTGCAAGCCGCACGAGAAGCGGCAAGACGAATGCAGTGTTCCAATCACCTAAAACAGTTGGCACTGGCAACACACAATTACCACGATACTCACACTTCAATGCCTATGGGTGGAGCGGAAGAAGATGTAACAAATGCTTTGCCGCCGAGGCATCATTTGGCACTTCACGTTTCTCTGCTTCCCTTTATCGAGCAACAGAGTCTTTTTTCAAAATTTACTTTTACACCAGAAGCACGAGGTGTTGCTGATTCTTGCGTACCAACAGGAGTTACTGATCCTCAAGCGGCAACGTCAGGGAAAAAGATATTTGGAATGGTCAAAATCAACACATTTTTTTGTCCTTCGGGCGAATTACTTCGGACACAATGGGTTTCAGATCGGGTTCGAACGTTTGGAGGTCAACAAACATTCAGCAAACACTATCATGGTATTTCTGGAAGTCTCGGAGCAAAGGATGCCTCAGTCGGTGCGGAATCATACGCACGAAAAAGCGTAGGGACATTTACTAATACAGTGTTAGAGAGTAATACTCCACAATTAAATAATGAAGGTGCTCTTCCCTATTCAGAATGGGTTGGGATGGAAGCAATTACCGATGGAACTTCCAATGTATTCCTGTTCGGAGAAATTACTGGTGGTTCCTGTAAAAAACGAGCTGCAACCAGCAGTACGGCATGGAATGGTTGTTTTAACGGTGATAATTGGGTACGCGGAAGTGCTTTGGGATCGGTAAAAGAAATTTATCAAGGTCTCAATATCAATGGTAATGAAACAAATTTTGGTTATGTGGTTACACCATTTAATAGCGAACATTCCGGTATTGTCAACTTTTCAAAAGCGGATGGAAGTGTTGCGCCTTTGTCGGACACAACAGATATTTATCACCTCAAACGGCTTGCCAACCGTTGTGATGGTGTTGTCGCTAATCCTTAATTTAAGTTGCAAAAACATGAAAAGAATTTTTTTAGTTTATTTTATTTTGTTCTGGGTCGGTTGTAATCCTGCCGGTTTGCCAACGTATCCGATTTCTGGAACAGTATTGTATAATAATGAATTTGTTCCGGGTGGTCAAATCGTGTTCACACCAGATTCCAGTAAAGGTAATTTCGGTCCGCAATGTATTGTTTCGATTGTGGACGGAAACTATAATTCCGCTCCGGCAGGAACAATTGGCGGGGCAATGATTGTCGAAATTTCTGGCGTTCACGATTACAAAGAAACCGACGAAGGACGTTTAGGAAAAACGTTTTTTAGTTCTCACGAAGAACGTTTTGAAATACCACGTAAACCTTTTCAAAAAGATTTTAATGTTACCGGACCACCAGTCAAAATTGTCCGATAATTTTTATTTTTAACCCTTAACTTTCTAACAAATTTTATGAAACCATTATTAAAACCATTTTGTTTACTGATGTTGAGTTTGTTTGCCCTTTCGTTCCAAAATGTTTTGGCAACGGAATTGTCTGTGAAAAAAATCTGGGACACCGCACCTCATTCAGCGTTTACTGATTTGGTTCGGTTCAATGACGTCTTTTATTGTACGTTTCGGGAAGGAACCGGACATGTTCCCGGTAAAAAAACCGGTGACGGCGACGGTGAAATCCGTGTGATCAAATCAAAAGACGGTGAAACATGGGAATCCGTCGCCTTACTCAAGAAAAAAGGTTACGATTTACGGGATTCGAAAATTTCCGTCACACCGGATAACCGGCTCATGTTGACAATCGGCGGAAGTGTTTATGTTGATGGCAAGTTGACCGCAAGACATCCGCAGATTTCATTTTCGGACAAAAACGGCGAAAATTTTTCCGAACCACAACCAATTGAGATTGATTCGTCCGTTAAAACCCAAAAGGATTGGCTCTGGCGTGTAACATGGTATCAAGGTGTTGGTTATGGAGTTGTGTACGCGGCTTATAATGATAAACCTTGGTTATTGACTCTTGTGAAAACAAACGACGGTATTCATTACGAATATGTTCAACGTTTCAATAAAACGACAAAACCAAACGAAGCAACTGTTCGTTTTCTTTCCAACGGCGATATGCGGATTTTTTTACGATGCGAAGCCGGAAACGCAGAGCTTGGTGCAAGTACAACTCCTTACGCGGAATGGAATTGGGTTGATCTCGGAATACGTGTTGGCGGACCGGAGATGATTGTTTTTCCGAACGATAAACTCCTTTTTGGACACCGGCTTAGTGATAAAACTGCTTCTGCAACAGTATTGACCAAACAAGGAACAAATGGCAAACTTCAATTAGTGTTACGATTTCCGAGCGGCGGCGATACAAGTTATCCCGGCATGGTGATTTATAACGGTTTCCTTTGGGTTTCCTACTATTCCGGTCACGAAGGAAAAACGTCCATTTATCTGGCAAAAATTCCTTTGGAAGAAATCGAAAAAGAATTGAATGAATAGTTGGAAATTCATAAAAATTCTAAAACGGTAAAAATATATCTTGACATTTGATCTTGCCAAGATTATAGTTTTACCAATAATTATTAAATCAAAGATGAAATAATAAATAACAAAACGTAAATTTAATCTTATGAAATATTGTTTTTTGTTTCTCATTTTCGTATCCGTTTTAATTGGAACATCCGAAATGTTCGCAGGTTCTTCCGAAAAAACACTGAATCATTTTGCGTTTCAACAAATTGCGGCGTTACCTAATTCTGATGGTGTTGCCGGAGCTTTGGCGGGAATTGACGGTGATGTGATGATTATTGCCGGAGGTTCCAACTTTCCCGGCAAACCACCATGGAACGGCGGTACAAAAACATTTTATTCTGACATTTACGTTTTGGCGTTGAAACCGGAATCATCGCCTGTTTGGATCAACCAGCCAACACGACTCGCCAAACCAATTGGTTATTCCGCTGTTGCTCCCACCCTTCATGGAATTGTTTGCCTTGGCGGTGAAACAGCGGAAGGTCCAACAGATAACGCTTTTATTTTACGTTTCGATAAACAAAAGCAACTCGTTACGATTACAGAACTTCCCCGACTTCCGGCAGCACGAACCGGCGCAACCGCAACCACTATCGGAAATCGTGTTTATTTTTTGGGTGGTCAAAACGGTAATGACTTTTCGGACGAAATGTTTTCACTTGATCTTTCCAAACCGACACAAGGTTGGCGATCTGAACCGAAATTGCCGAAGCCGGTTGCGTTTGCGGCGGCGGTCACTCAATCAAATGGGGAAACGAATTGTATTTATCTTCTTGGCGGACGCGCTCGGTTGTCGGACAATACGGTAACACAATTTTCCGACGCGGTTTATTCGTTCCAGCCGAAAACCAATTCATGGCGTGAAGAATCGCCTTTGCCAATGCCGCTTGCTGCCGGTAGTGCGGCGGCGTTGGGGATGGCTTCAATCTTTCTTGTGGGCGGTGACAACGGCGAATTTTTTAACGCCAACGAACAACGCCAACAATATATTGATACAAAAAATAATCCCGAAACGAAACAGAAATTGCTTGACGAAAAAAAACGGTTACTCGAAAATCATCAGGGATTTCAGCGTGAAGTTTTTTTGTACAACACAATCACTAAAGTTTGGACGATACCGTTCCATCTTCCCGAAGGTTCGCAAGTTACAACTCCTGCGGCGGTTTGGATTTCGGATCAATGTTCCAGTATTATTATTCCGTCCGGCGAATCAAAACCAGGAATCCGAACCGCTAAAATTAATGCGTTTCAAATTTTCAGTAAAACTCAATTTACGTTGATTGATTACGGCGTTTTGGCGTTGTATATGTTGATCGTGCTTGGTCTTGGTTTTCTTTTCATGCAGAGAAATACAACACAGGGCGATTTTTTTCTTGGCGGCGGACGATTGCCTTGGTGGGCGGTGGGAATCAGTATTTTCGCAACAATGTTAAGCGCGATTACATTTCTTTCCGTTCCGGCAAAAGCATTCGCCACCGAATGGCGAATGTTTCCGTATAATCTCGCAACAATATTAGTTGCTCCTCTTGTGATTCGTTATTATCTTCCTTATTTCCGAAACATGAACCTTGGAACCGCTTACGAATATCTGGAACTGCGGTTCAATCGGACAATTCGTTATTTTGCTTCACTTCTTTTTGCGTTTTTTATGATTTCACGAATTGCGATTGTTCTTTTTTTGCCGTCGTTGGCGTTGAATATTGTTACTGGTATTGACGTTTATTTTTGTATTATTCTTATGTCGTTGGTTACGATTACTTATTGTACATTGGGCGGTATGGAGGCGGTGGTCTGGAACGATGTTATTCAAGGAATTATTCTAATTTTTGGCGCAATAATTTCGCTTGCCGTTCTTGTTGTTTCTTCTCAAAACGGAATCGCCGGTTTTTTTGAAACGGCTTATACCGCTGGAAAATTTCATACGTTCGATTTACGTTTCGATTTGACCGAACCCGTTTTCTGGGTGGTCATCGCAGGAGCCATTGCCAACAATCTCATTGTCTATTCCAGCGATCAATCTTTGGTTCAACGATATATGTGTACAACAAATAATCGTCAGGCAGTCTGGAGTATTTGGCTCAACGCTTTGTTGGCAATTCCCGTTATCTTGCTCTTTTTTCCAATCGGAACAGCGTTGTTCACTTATTATCACGGAAATCCCGAACAATTCGATGCGGTGTTGAAAAATGCCGATGCGATTTATCCGTTGTTTATTGTCCATGGTTTACCGGCAGGTTTTTCGGGACTTGTTATTGCAGCAATTTTCGCCGCTGCCATGTCCACGCTTTCAGCGAACATTAATTCGGTTTCCGTTTCAATTTCCATTGATTTCTTAAATAATTTATGTCCAAAAATTTTGCAACGTTATCCTGTTCGGATTCCGCAGATTGTTGGTATTTTGTCGGGTTTGATGGGTATGATTCTTGCGTTATTGTTGGCAACTTGGGATATCCGATCACTTTGGGATCAGTTCAATACGTTTCTTGGACTTTTTACCGGAACATTGGGCGGACTGTTTTTGATGGGAGTTTTTTCGAAACGAATTAACCATGTCGGAGCAATGTGTGGATTGATTTTATCGTTTGTGGTCGTGGTTTTCGTTCATTTATCTACACCGCTTTCGTTTTTGCTTTACGGTTTTTTAGGAATGATTTCCTGTTACGTCACAGGTTACATTGTGAGTTTATTTTTCGGCGGTTCCGCTAAAACAGTTGTTGTCGTTCAAAAAACGGAAACATGAGGAAACACTTCGTGAAGAATAACAATAGAACGAAAAATGCTCAAGTGAAATTGAAGAAAATAAAATAAGGTTAAAGAGAATGTCTATTAGAAATGCGAATGTCTAACAATTTTGAAATAGCCTAAAATTATCAGTACGATAATAGAATTTGGGATAACTTTCAAAAAATGCTACAAGAAATGAAGTGAATTATCGTTTTTATAATATTCAAAAAAAGACAAAATTGTTCAAAAATCATTATTGTTTCAACGATCCAAAATTGGCAAAACTGAATTTTTAGAAGACCTCTTTTATATTCCCGAAGTGCCGTTCCGTAATATTTCGATCTTTATACAACTCTTTGTCATCGTTCCATTTTGTTTTCGATGACTTTTCGGCGGTATCATGGGCATATCTGATATTGTTCTGCCTTTTTACGACAATCTTCCCCTTCGTAAAATGGTAAACCAATTTCGGTCATCTATTGCGGGACTTGCAAGAGCGGAAAATCTGTCGCAAAATTACAGATGTTTGTCGCATAATTACTCTTGAAAGAAAAGCGTTAGACGGTAAACTTCAACAGAATGAATTTTGTTCTTTCTAAACTTTCATTAAATAACAAACGGCAAATGATCATTGATATGAATTTACGTGGAATTATTCCTCCATTGTTGACACCGCTTCTGGATTGGCAAACGCTTGATGTTCGGGGGTTGGAAAATCTTGTGGAACGTCTTCTTTTGGGAGGGGTTCACGGATTGTTTCTGCTCGGAACTTGCGGAGAAGGTCTGAGTTTGGACACGGTTTTGCAACGGGAAATTATTGATCGTGTTACCGGTTTGGCGGCGAAACAAATTCCTCTTTTAGTTTCTATTACGAATACTTCGTTGAAAGAATCGTTAAAGTTAGCGGATTATGCCGCGGAACGTGGTTGTTCGGGAGTGGTTTTGTCCACTCCTTATTACTATCCGATCAGTCAGGACAATTTGAAGAAATATCTTGCCCAGATTGCAACACGGCTTGTATTGCCAACGTTTTTGTACAATATACCAAGCCATACTAAAATCCGTTTCGAAATGGAAACGCTCAAAGAAGCCTTTGCGTATCCGAGATTTATTGGTTTGAAAGACAGTAGTGGTGATCTTGATTATTTTGCGAAGGTGATGGAGTTTTCGAAACAGCGTTCTGATTTGAGGTTTCTGGTTGGTCCGGAACACTTATTGATTTCCGCAATGAAATTGGGTGGACATGGAGGGATTTGCGGCGGTGCGAATTTGTTACCGAAACTTTTTGTTCGGATATACGATTCTGTTTCCGCAGGAGACTGGAAACAAACGGCAATATTGGAACAACGTCTTTTGGCGCTCGAAACGTTGTACACGCTTTTTCGCGAAGGGTCTTTTCTTGCCAATATGAAATGTGCGTTGTCGGTACTGGGAATTTGTAACGATGCGTTGGCGGAGCCATTACAATCTTTGCCAACTGGTCGGATTTCCGCAATTCGAGAGCGGTTGGAACAATTGGGCATCGACACCAACACGTTGGAATAACCTGCAACAGATTGTTCTGTAACTGACTTGCTTTTGTTGTTCCATAAAAGGATAAAACGATCAAATAAAAAAACAAAAAGCAAACGGTTACGGGAAATCGGCATGAACAACTGTTGCAGTAAATTCGGCAAACGTCGCAATGATTATGCTTGCCAGAGACCGTGAAGGTTACAATATTCTCTGACAGTAATTGGTTTACCGGTTTCGATGGTAAAGACGGCTTTGGGTTCGTCGCCTGGTTTGAGTTGGACACGTTGTAATTTGTTCTCTTGCCGGATTTCGATCCAGGCGATATGGTGTTTTTCTTCCATTGGGTGCAGCGTGCTGCCAACCTGAACAGTTGCCGTATTCCCGTTGACCGTAACAACAGGGACATGTTTTTCTTTTGCGGCGTCAACAGTATTTTCTTTTTGCGGGGTCATTTCCTGTCCGCAACAGCTTAATTCGCCGTCGGCACCGTCCAGAACTTCGACGATATTGCCGCATAACTCGCACACATAAACTTCGTAAACTTTTGCCATAATTGAATTCTCTAGGGTTAGGAGATTGGAGAA
>JAIRTV010000210.1 GCA_031254675.1 Planctomycetaceae bacterium
CAAGTCGTTGATTACCAGCACGCTCACACCAGTAACGGACGAATCTAATTGATACATTATAGTGCCGTGATACGGCACGTTGAGATTGCCCGTTACGAATCGAACAAACAACTTGCCGACGTAATAAAACGTCAGGGGAAACATTTTTTTCTGTCATTGTAAAAAAAAAAAAGTTAAAGGGTTAAATAAAAAATTTCACAAACACAGAAAAGTATAAAAAAAATAAAAAAAATGTCATTGGGCGCGCCAATTCCGCTTGCACTCGACCCTTGATAAGTATTTTAGATAAAGGAGGACATTTTCTTTTAGATGAAATTTCAAAGAATAATTCATCCATTTCCAAACAAGAAATACCCAAAATCATTCGAACAATTGCATCTGTAATTCGTGGTTTCTTACCTAAATCAATAATAATTTTTGCAATGGCAGACTTTGCAAGATCACGATCATTTTGCCATATTGACGCAAGGAAACCTGCCGCCGTTTCATCTGTAGGATATAAATCTTCTGCAAGAGCATAAAACTTTTTTTCTATCTCTATTAATTGTTTCATTAAAACATTCCTAATAGTTCAATACTGTACTGAAAAATGTATAATTCGCTTTTAACTGGACTTTTGCAAATTTTATAACTAGTTATATCAAAAGGCTTATAATCCAATTTTGCTCATTTTTTTGCACATTATGAAACAAAAAAAACATAAATATTATTGAAGCGATATTGACAAATTCCTTGATATTTCAACATATTGATTTTTAGAACAAATTTCATAAACGCAACATACGATACAATAATACAGCAAAATCGGGTGATTTCAATGTTTCAAACCTTTTGATTTACAGTGTGAAACACAACTTTGCAAAAGTCCAGATCCAACTCAACTGGCTCAGGATTTAAGTGGAGATGGTGGAATTTGATCAAATGAAATAATCGGAGACTCTGAAAATCGTACATCAAATTTGAATGTACTGAGATATTGCTGGAATTCTTTAGGGATATTTTGTACATAAAGCAGTGTAGAAGGAATGATAACTCTACAATAATTTCTTTTGGGATCAGCAGTGTATGAATACATTCCTCTCGCTCCCATAAAAGCGTAAGAACGAAAAAAGGCAGTACGTCTTTCGTCGAGAGATTTAAATGGCCAAATATTTTCAGCTAACGAAAAACCAGAATAGATTTCCCAATCAGGACTTTCAAAAGGATCAGCTATTATTGGTACTTGTTCATAAAAAAAGACATCCAGCTGTTTTTGAATGGAAATTCTCATTCCTTTTGGAATGGGAGCACACCCACTGGCAAAGTGTCCAACACAACCATTCAGGTCTATTGCCCACCAATCCAAATCTAAGATTTGCGCTGTATCCCACGTAACGTAATCCATTGTATTCATTTCAGATCAAATTAATATTAACAACTGGACTTTTGCAAAGTTGTGTTTCACACTGTAAATCAAAGGGGTTGAAACATTGAAATCACCCGATTTTGCCATATTATTGTATCGCATATTGAGTTTATAAAAGTTGTTCTAAAAATCAATATGTTGAAATATCAAGGGTTTTACGAATAGCGTTTCAATAATATTTATGATTTTTTTTGTTTCATAATGTGCAAAAATTGAGCAAAAATGGATTATAAGTCCTTTTGATATAACTAGTTATAAAATCTGTAAAAGTCCAGTTCTACCTATTTCTAAAAAAAATTAAAGAGCAATTCAATAAATTAATTGACACAGCACAAGTATTAATATCGCCAAGTTCTCGCTCGATGCCTACTTTCATGAACTTAATAATTTTCGTACTTTTGAAAATAATACGGTTTGAAAAGTTTCGAAAAGATCAATTTATTAACGGTGAGGAGTATATTTGATCAGGTATTGATGCGCGAAGTGGTTCTGGTCCCAGCGTAACAATATGGAACGGACTTGGTGGATGATCCGCAAAATAATTGTTAATTGTTGATGTTGTCAGAGAATTGATTGCGGATTCGATTTCATCCAATGTTCGAACACGTCCCAAGTGATACCAATCCTGTGCCATCATTCCGCTTCGCGAACCGGTTGATTCTTGTTGCATAATTAATGTGCTTTTGGCGCGATTTTTGAGACGGTTTAATTCGCCGTCGTCAATTCCGAATCGTAATCGATTGAGTTCTTCAATCAAAACATCTAGAGATTCCTGTGCGTGTTCTGTTCCGGTTCCGCAGTAACAATAAACGCCGGCTTGATCTTTGAGCGTGGAATACAACGCATAAACATTGTAACAGAGTCCGCGTTTTTCTCGCATTTCGTTGAACAATCGGCAACTCATTCCGCCGCTTAAAATTCCAACTCCGCTCCACGCCGCCATGTAATCCGGTGACCGAAGCGGAACACAAGGAAATGCAACTCCAATATGTGTTTGCAACGAATCACAAGGAATATGAACTAATCTTGAACCAATTATTTTTTCTTCTGGTAATACCAATGGTTGTGGTTTCCAGTCGGAGAAGAGTTCTCCAACTTTATCGCAAACTATTTCCCAATTGAGTTTACCGGCAATACTCAAAATAGTTCCGTCCGGTTGAAAATACCGAGCATGTTGTTGTCGAATATCATCGATTTTGATACGGTCAATTGATGTTAATGTTCCAAGATTGGAGCGTCCCCATGGATCGGGTAAAAAATGATGTTGAAGTTCCAACATGACGCGATGTGGCGGATCGTCTTCCAAGGAAAAAATATCTTGCTTAACAACTTGTTTTGCATTTTCGAGTTGTTCTTCTGGAAATCGTGGGCGGCGAATCTGGTCGGCTAACAATTCCAATGACGGCAACAAATGATCCGACAACATGGATGCACCAAAACCTGTGTGGAGATGCGCTACCATTTCGGATGTTTCACAACCAAGATTTTCCAGAGATTGAAGGAATTGACGGCTGTTACGTTTTCCCGCTCCACGCAACATCATTTCGCAATTCAGACTCGACAAACCCGCCAATTCAGGAGGATCAAGCACCGGACCATAAGGAATAAGAATCGAATACGAAACTGATTCCATCCAATCCATCGGTTCCGCTAAAAGAATAAGTCCGTTATTGAAACGATGAAAATACAAGGTATTGCGAACTCCTAACATTGTTAAAATAATCAACGATAAATAAAATCGAAACAAAAAAAATCGTCCCAACTATACACAAAAAACATTTTAACAACAACACAAACATCAATCGAAAATATCTAATTCGTTTTTGTTGTTTCAACAAATGATGACGGGATTAGACATTGTTTTGGTTTATCAAACTGCCTTGTGGTTTGGTGTGTTGGTGTTCTGCTTGCGGTTGCGAAACGTCGAACGATGTTCGAGCATTCAAGCCGCGAGCTTGAGTGAACACTTCCAACGAGTATTTTACCATCTTACAAATATTAAACACAAGTCCCCGCAATTTTTTCACAATATGTTAGTACGACAACGCAACTAAAATAATGACTACATTGATTTACGGAAAGTTACGATAAATCATTTTGTGATGCGACTTTTGCTTATTCAAGTGATTTTACTTCTGAAAAATCGGGCATGAAAGTAATGTTATCTATCACGAACGAACAAGTTATTATTCATGATCTTTAATGGAAAATGGAAACTCGATTTCGAAAATCGTTCTTTGGTGAACCGATTTAATTGATATAACTTTTATTATAAAACACATTGCAATATATTATTGTGTTGTCATAATAGGAGTATAATATTTTGAAATTCGTCTTGATTCTTATTTTAATTTTGTTATATTGTTTGTGTTGTTTTTAGGCAATTCCATTTTTTGTATTTTTGGAATTATCGTTTATCTTGTTAGAACTTAGATAATATTATTACGAAATTGGATTGATTAGTTTGTTTCAATTTAATCGTTTAAAGGATTACAAAATGATGAAGGTTCGATTGATTTTGTTGATTGTTATTTTTCTTGTTACTACCGTTCCTTCTCCGGCGAAAGATCAGACTGATATGGCTGTTCTTGCTGGTTTTGATAAGGGACCGGCGGCGTTGGAGTTTGAACATTTTCCGAGTCGATTGCACACATTTCTTTGGCGGAATTGGTCTGTTGTGCCGGTTCAGCGGTTGGCACAAGTTCTTGGAACTTCGGTTGAAAATGTCAACCGAATTGCCGTAACAATGGGTTTGCCGCCGCAACAAAATATCTTGCCGATTTGGGAATCTTCACAAGGTTATATTACGGTGTTACGGCGAAACTGGCATCTTTTACCGTTGTCGCAAATGATCGTTCTTTTGAACCAAACACCGGAACAACTCGCCGAATCACTCCAAGAAGATGATTTTTTGTTCATTAAACTTGGCTCGATCAAACCGCAATGCGAACCACTTCGTTTTACAGAACCAACAGAGGAACAAACAAAACAAGCCGGAAAAATCGCAACATGGATTCGAGAAGAACTCGGTCACGATTGGACGAATGTAGAAGAACCGCGTTTTGAATTTCTCAAAACGTTTTTTCCCAACGAAAAAAATACGCCGAATAATAACGACACAATTAATTTGAACATGACTGATTCTGATTCATCGCCATTTGAAATACGATTTCTTTTTTCGTACTTTGCGACATTCGGCGATCCGTTGCTTGATCCTGAAATCAAATCTTATCCGGACGAACTGTTACGACAACTTGCTCAACACGGTGTCAATGGTATCTGGTTGCATACTGTATTGCGGACATTGGCGCCAAGTGATCTATTTCCTGAGTTTGGCAAAGATCATGAAATTCGGCTCAAATCCTTGCAAACGTTGGTTGATCGGGCAAAACGTTACGGGATCAATGTTTATTTGTACATGAATGAACCTCGCGCAATGCCGAAAACTTTTTTTACCGAAAATCGTACAAAATTTGCCGGAGTTTCCTACGCCAATCAGACATCGTTGTGTACGTCAACACCGGAAATCCAACAATGGCTTGCCGATTCATTATCGTACGTTTTCAAAACTGTTTCTGGACTTGGTGGTATTTTCACGATTACGGCATCGGAAAATCACACCAACTGTACTTCCCATTACCAAAAAGATCAATGTCCGCGATGCAAAAATCGAAGTGTTGCGGAAATCATTGCTGAAGTAAATTGTGTTATGGCGGATGCGGTTCACCGTGTTGCGCCGAATGCGAAAGTTCTTGCATGGGATTGGGGTTGGCGAGATGATTTTGCACCGGAAATTATTGCCAAATTACCTGACGATGTTTGGTTAATGTCTGTGAGTGAATGGTCGTTGCCTATTGAACGCGGCGGCGTAAAATCAAATGTCGGCGAATATTCCATCTCGTCCGTTGGACCAGGACCGCGTGCTGTAAAACATTGGGCATTAGCACGGGAACGCGGTTTGAAAACTGTTGCCAAAGTTCAATTTAACGTAACGTGGGAATTGGCATCTATTCCATATTTACCGGTTGCCGATCTTGTTACAGAACATGCGGTTAAACTTGCTGACAGTGGTGTTAATGGTTTGATGCTTGGTTGGAGTTTGGGCGGTTATCCTTCGCCGAATCTTGAAATCGCTCGACTTGCCGAATCACAAAAAATCAGTGCCGATGAAATTCTGAATCGTATTGCGGTACAATATTATGGTAACGGTGCTGCGTTGGCGCGAGACGCATGGACAATGTTTTCAAACGGTTTCCGCGAATTTCCGTACTATATTGGACTTTGTTATAACGGACCGCAACATTGGGGACCCGCTAATCTGATTTTTCCCAAACGAACGGGTTATCGTGCAACAATGGTTGGTATTCCATACGATGATGTCCAAAATTGGTGTACTATTTATCCGCCTGAAATTGCTGCCGGACAATTCCGTAAAGTTGCCGAATCTTTTGCGAAAGGGTTGACGCCGCTTCGCCAAGCGATAGAGCAATCTCCCACCGAACAAAAATTTCTGACCAATTCCGAATTTCGGTTTGCCAAAACCGCACAACTTCATTTTGCGTCTTCCGCCAATATGATCGAATTTAACACGTTACGAAATATTTGGCTCGATACTGAAAATGAAACGGAAAAAGAGAAATTCCGTATTGAATTACAGAAAATTCTTACAAACGAACTTCTTATTGCGAAGGAAATGTATCGTCTTGTAAAATCAGATTCTCGAATCGGTTATGAATCGTCGAATCATTATTTTTATATTCCAATTGATATTGCGGAGAAAATCATTAGCATCAAATATTTTTTGGAACGTTTTTGATACTTTAACAATTTTCAGTAACAAGGAAACTCAATCATGTATCTTTCTATTGTTGTCCCGGTTTATAACGAAGAAGAAAGTTTGCCGCAACTTTATCAGGAAATCTGTAACGTTACAAAAGAAAATAACTATGAAACAGAAATCGTCTTTATTGATGATGGTTCCAAAGATCGAAGTTGGGAGGTTGTCGAACAGCTTGCCGCCCAAGATGATCGGGTTCGTGGTATTCGTTTTCGCCGAAACTTCGGAAAAGCAGCGGCGTTGAATGCCGGATTCGCAACAGCAGAAGGCGAAATTGTTCTGACAATGGACGCAGACCTACAAGATGATCCGCACGAAATTCCGGAATTTTTGGCAATGATTGAATCCGGTCTTGAAGTGGTGAGCGGTTGGAAAAAGATTCGGCACGATCCTTGGCATAAAGTTATTCCGTCACGATTTTTTAACGCCATGGTCAGTTATTTGACCGGCGTCAAGTTACACGATCACAATTGCGGTATGAAATGTTATCGTCGCGAAATTTTCCATGAAATCACGTTGTACGGTGAATTGCATCGTTTTGTTCCGGTTCTGGCTTCGGCACGTGGTTATCGGGTTGGCGAAAAAGTCGTCGCACACCGCTCCCGACAATTCGGACAATCAAAATATGGTTTCACTCGATTCGTTAAAGGATTTCTGGATTTGTTTACGGTTTGGTTTTTAACCGCTTACGGTCAACGTCCACAACATCTCTTGGGAACGGTCGGACTTATTGCGATGGGAATTGGATTTTTCCTGTTAACCTATCTTGCTGCCATCTGGGGTATTTCTCGCTTGGAAATCGACGCACTCGCGTGTTGCGGACTTGACAAACCCGTCAGCATTGGAACACGACCCGCTGTACTTTACGGAGTGGCAGCATTGCTTTTCGGCGGGCAAATACTCTCAATAGGAGTAATCGCCGAACTGTTGGTCGCCCACCAAAATCAAATCGCAAAATGTTATTCTATCAAAAAGATCATCGAAAAAAAGAAATAATAGATCAATTGAATTATTGATTTTTTACAACTATTTTGTGATACTTTTTTAACCGACCACATTTTTCTTATAAAACAGTTTCAGTGGTTACTGATACAATACAAACGAACCTCATTACAGGTCGCGTGCAAGCGTAATTGACGCACCCAATGACATTTTAAACACACTTGAGTGCGTCAATTTCGCTTGCACTTGTTAATACACTATAAGGAAGATCGTGTAGCAATGAATCCTAAAAAATATAACATAATTTCTATTTTGGGACGAGCTTTTAAGATATTCGTTTTTTGTGTTATGACATACATTCTGTTTATCGCTTGTACATATTTAATATCTTGTTTGCGAAATCCCGAAGATTTATATCTTCAACAAATGCCAGATGAAAAAAATAGAATTTTTCATTCTAATGGAATGTCATTGATACAGCCCAAAGGATGGAAACCTCATTTAATTACGGCAGCTCATGAAGATGCCAATGATATATTGGAATTCCATGCAGGGAATTGGAGATATCCATGTATTCTTTCGGTTATTTCAGCAAAAACAGTTGATGCCGATAAAATCCCTCCTTCGATGTCTAGTTTAATTTTAAAAGGAGAATTCAAGCAAACATCATTTCAAGGTAAAATTGCATTTGAGTGTGTCCAACGTGAACGAAAAGGTAACAATATCGAAAATCCTTCTTTTGTTATAGGAAATATTTATATTTTTAAATCAAATAAATGTTACTTGATGCGTTATCGTCATGTCAATGAGAATATGCAAGTTCCGAAGAATACTCATTTTTATTTAGAATCTTTTAAGGAAACAAAATTTGAACATTAAGATGTTCCCGAAAGCAGCTCGATTAATAATACGAAATTAATGAAAATCAAATCTGTAAAAAACACAATATCCATATCCTATCTCTGGTACAATAAAAGTCCAGAATAATCAGTATGATTGTCAATGGAAGCATTAAACCATTCAATATAAGGCGATGGTAATAGAGCAATTCCATTTTTTGTTGTAATAATAAAAAATTTAGAGAAAACTTGATCAGATATCGATTCTCTTATTGGCTTCGTGAGAATCAATATTCCATTTTCATAATTTGCAAAACGAATTGTATTTAATGTTTGAGAGTGTTTATTGAGAAATATTTGAACCAACAATTCGGAATAGTGATTATCAACAGTGATTGTTATCGCTTAAAAGGTCGAGTGCAAGCGGAATTGGCG
>JAIRTV010000263.1 GCA_031254675.1 Planctomycetaceae bacterium
CTTCGGTTGCATACTCTCCCGTTAAACGCCGCCGAATTTCGTCTTTCGGCAATAACACCTTGCGAAGTTTGTCGAAATGCCGAGGTTCGTTGTTCCGCAACCAAAGAATTTTCGGCGCCGTAAAACCCGTCAACGCCGGATTGGCAACTAATTGAATTAACTGTTGACGTCCACCGACAGCTTTTTCAATCTCATGACATTCCTCAACCGTGCGTTGATCATTCCAAAGAATTGCCCGTCGAATCACGTTGTCATTTTTGTCGAGAAAAACGCTACCGTGCATTTGACCGGACAATCCAATCGCTTTGACATCAACCGGTTTGAGGCGAGCTTTTCGAAGGACATTGCGAACGGTTTTGACAGTGGCGTTCCACCAATCGTCAGGATTCTGCTCACTCCAAAGCGGTTTGGGAGTATAACAAGGATATTCCTGAATATCACTCGCCAAAATTTTACCGTTTGCGTCGATTGCCAATGTTTTCGTGCCGGATGTGCCAATATCAATTCCAAGAAATGCCATAATCGGAAACCGTATCATGTACGGTATGCTCGTTTTTTTGTTACCGTGTATGTTTCGTACAAAACCACGCTAGTAACAACATCTGTTACAAAGGCGTGGAAAAGGAATAGTATAGGCGATACAACCCAAACATGTCAAGCATCATTAAACCTTTTCTTTAACCCTTCTCCAAAACAGGCGGCAACCTTTTGCCGAAAGGTTTTCGCCCACCCTAATACATTGTTTTGAATAGACTTAGGGAAAAGGTTTAATAAAGATTTTTTTGTGTCATGGCAAGCACTTCGCGAATACGTTGTTCTATTTCGGGATGTTCCGGTTCGCGTTGTTTGGCAAGGTTGAGCGATTGAATTGCTTCGTCGAACCGCTGCAACGCAATCAACGCTTCCGCTTTACCGCGGAATAAATCAGCCGGTTCACTTCCCTTTGGGAAAAGGTCTTGCAAATGTTGCCAAGTTGCCAAAGCGTGTTCCGGTTGGCGGCAAATCATCTGCACCGCCGCCAATTCCGGCAAGAGTTCGCGATCATTCGGCGAAAAAGATAACGCCCGATAATAATCGTTTCGTGCTTGAAGCATCTGTTCGTGAGCTTTTTCCGGTGCGTCGGAAACTTGTTGACCGGCGACGAGAAACCAACCGGTTTTGCCACGTAACGCCCAACCCTTATATTCCTGCGGCGCCAACCGTACCGCCATGTCCGCATGATAATACGCCGTCGAAAAACGACGCAACATCAAATGTTTTTCCGCAAGAGAAATATGTAATGACGCATCACTAACTCCACCACGTTTGACGGATTCATCAAGTTGCCGGAGCGCGTCGTCATACTTGCCGCGTTGCCAAAGTGCATCCGCATAATGACGACGATGATCAATATCTTTTTTGTTCAGTTTGACCGCCTCTTCCAACCGCTTTTCCGCTTCTGCAAAATCACCGCGTTCCATCGCCGCAATTCCAAGACGACTCCGTTCACTACTGAGAATCTGACTTGGCGTGATTGGTTTCAACGCCTTACCCCAATGGCAACCACTCAGGAATGTCAACAAAAAAAATACCCAAAATAAACGACCTAAATTCATGAACATAAAACCATCGCAAACCTAAACCAAAATCAAAACTTCTCGTTTTCTATTTTTCATTCTGTTTTTTTCATTCTGTATTGGCATCGTACCAAATATCTTGATTTTGTTCCAGTGCAATTTTTTGCCCAACTTTCCAAGTTCGGCGCGTTAAAATCACAACACGTTGCTAATATTTTGAGCAATTTGTTCTGATGTTCGATGTCCGATCAGTGGTATTTCATCATGTACCGGAATTGGAATCGGACTTCCTGACGAAATTAAAATATCTTTTTTTGAACTTTGTTATTTTCGGTATTGCGCTCCGGTTGTTTTTTGGGGATGATTTGCTATGATTGTTACTCCTTCAATAGAAACCTCCCATTTTGTAAACCATCAAAATAGAATATGATGAAATATTACAGAAAATTGGTTGGTTTTAGCCGTCATAATCGAAACTTGATCATCATCTCATAATCTACGAAACCGTTCAGTTCGTCAATTTTCATGCAATCACTTCTTCCTGATTCACGCCGTTCCCTGCAAGAACGTAATACCTTGTTCTTCATGATGTTGGTGGGCATTTTGTGTGTTCATCTTTGGCTTACGAGCGACCAACAACAAGCAGAACTTCGCCAGCAACAACAAAATCAACAGCAGAACCAACAAAATCTCTTAGATAAACCGTTGATTGCGGAAGAGGAAAAAGAGAAAGAAGAAAAAGAAAAAAAATCACAAACAGCAGAAACAAACACAGAACCCCAAAATAATATCGAAGAAACTGTCGCACCGCCCGTTTGGATCACGCTCGGTTCCATCAATCCCAAAAGTCCTTACAAAATGCTCCTCACCTTGACCAACCAAGGCGCAGCAATCGTCAGAGCCGAACTAAATACCACAAAATATCGCGATGTTCAAGAGTTGTCCGGCTATCTTGGTCAAATTGTTGTTGACCCAACTGAAGCGGAAAAACAAGGCGATGGTGTTACGGTTCAGGTTGTCGGACACGGAACTCCGGCTCAATTATTCGGCTTAATGGTTGGCGACAAGATTACTCGGTTCGATCTGAAAAATAAAAAAACCGAAACGTTCGAAACAACCCAAATTAAAAAATTCGACGATCTGCGAAAGTGTTTGCTAAAAACCAAACCAAACGATTACATCGAATTAACCCTCATACGGAACAATAAAACAGTTGACGGATTGGGAATCATGCTTGGGCAATATCCCATGGATGTCATTCGACCGGAATCCGTTCCGAAAAATTATGACGAATATCGTTATCTTGGCGGTTTGCGCGGAGTGGTTTGGGGCGATCAGTTTAATAATCGGCTTCGTTCGCAAGACAACACAATCTCCGATCAACTCTCCTTTTTAACAACACTTCAACAGGTTGACGATCATCAACTTGATCTGCCCGCCAGTCTGAAAATTAGTAACACTAAAGCAAGAGGAATCATTTCGCGTGACCCCACGCTTGATTTGGAACTTTCGGGAGTCGGGTTGCGGCGGGAAACATGGGAAATCGTTTCCGCAACAGAAAACGAAGCGGTATTCCGGCGTGCGATTCCCGAATGGAATCTCGAAATGGTAAAAACTTACCGTTTGGCGAAAGTCGAACAAATTGAAGGAGAAACGTTGTCTGTTGGAGCGGGATATGAATTAGCGTTTCAGATCGAAATTCGTAACCTCGATACAAAAGAACACAAAGTCGCTTACCAACTTGATGGTCCTACCGGTTTGCCGTTGGAAGGCGGTTGGTATGTACGCAAAACAGGTCCCGGTTGGGGCAGTTACGGAATTCGTGACCTTGTTGTCCGGTTTCACGACAACACCAGTCAAGTCATCTCCAACACCACCATCGCATCCGATAAAAGTGATAAACTCTGGATTGATGAACCATTGGATTATATTGGAGTTGATTCGTTGTACTTTCAATGCACTCTGAAACCACAACATCAAGACTACGAAAACGCAATGCATGTTCGATCATTTCCCATTCGCGTCGGTGAAAAAAATACCGAATGGAATATGTTGACGGATATTTCGTTTCGGTTGTGGAGTCGCGAAACGGTGTTGCAACCCGACGAAAAACTTCAACATTCTTATTCCATCTTTCTCGGTCCCAAAGATACCGCAATTCTCGCAGACTATCAACTTAGTGAAACAATTTCTTACGGTTGGTTTTGGTTTGCCGCCATACCATTGCTGGAAGTGTTGCATTTTCTCCATTCACTCGGAATGAGTTACGCGGTTGCGATTATTGTGTTGACAATTTGTGTGCGGCTTTTAATGTTTCCGTTTAGTATCAAGCAAGCGTTGGGCGCAATCAAAATGGCAGATATTATGCCGGAATTGAAACTCATCAACGAAAAATATAAAGATGATCTCCAAGCCCGCTCAAACGCCACAAGAGCCGTGTACAAAAAATATGGTTACAATCCCATGAGCGGTTGTCTTCCGCTTTTTATTCAGTTGCCGATTTTTATTGGATTGTACAAGGCGTTATCGATTGACGCCGGACTTTACGGAACACCGTTGATTTCCTCGACATTCCGGTGGTGTAGTGATCTTTCCGCACCGGACATGCTCTTTGATTGGAGTTCCTTCTGGACTTCCATCGGATGGTCAAGTTTCAATACAGGAACAGGTTCAAGTTTTTTCGCCATGTTTGCGTTGGGACCGTATTTTAATTTGTTGCCGTTACTAACAATTGTTCTGTTTCTGGTTCAGCAAGCGGTCATGATGCCGCCGCCAACCGATGAACAAAGTCGGTTGCAACGGAAAATGATGCAATACATGATGATTTTTATGGGATTTTTGTTCTTCAAAATACCAAGCGGTCTTTGTATTTACTTTATCGTTTCGACAACATGGGGATTACTGGAACGGCGATTTATTCCCAAAAAACCGCCAACCGACGAAACACCCAAAGAAATCACGTTGCCGCCATCAACCAATACAAAAGATCGCAAAAAAATTTCAAAGAAATTTTCAAAAGAGAGAGATTCCAAAACTCCGAAAAAAGAAGACGGTTTTTTCGCCAAACTGGTTCAAGATATAACAAAAAAAGCCGCCGAACGACGAAAACTCGAACAGGTTAACAAAAAGAACAAAAGAAAAAAAACCTAATTGTTGCGAAATGTCGGTTTATGCTTGATGTTGTTACGTGTTCTCAATTGTTTGTTTATTGATTGAATTTGATTTATTGTACTCACCGATAACCTTTTACTTCATTACACAATGACCATGTTTTTAGTGAACACAGAATTTGTACCCGGCAAACGTATTGTTCGGGTTTGTGGACTTGTTCAGGGCAGTACGGTTCGTGCCAAACATATTGGGCGAGATATTGCGGCGGGTTTGAAAAATCTTGTGGGCGGTGAGCTCAAAGGTTACACCGAACTCCTCAATGAAAGCCGCAACGAATCACTTCGGCGAATGGTCGAACAAGCCAACAGTCTTGGCGCCAACGCGATTTTGAATATCCGTTACGGAACCAGTGCTATTACTTCCGGCGCATCCGAATTACTTTGTTACGGAACGGCGGTTGTTCTCGAAGATGCGTAAGAAGTTCTAACGTCTTAGAGAATAACAGATTGGAAAATAATCTATTGGGAGATAATACTTGGGAGACAAGACAATGCAACCGACAATGAATACGTGGGTCGAAAAGTTTGCTTTTGGTATGGCAATCTTTTTTATGATTCTTTTGCCGATTCTTTGGGTATTTATACCGATGAGTTTGTCCCTCCTTCTTGAAGGGCGTATGGATCGGGAACAGATTGGCATGATTGTTGGGTTGACGGCACTTTTGTTTGCTTTTGGTTCTGCCGTTTTTTTTCCGTTGATGTGTATTGCTTGTTCGATTTGGATCGAGTCTTCACATTTCAGAGCGTTGACGAAAGCGGAACACGAATTGTCGGACATGATTCTTTCCGACTTAAAAACATTGCCGCCGAACTGGCATCCTAATGGTGCTGTTTTGATTTGCGAAAATGTGGTGATTGCGAACGATTATTTCAAAGCGTTGCTTTGGTTTTTCCGCAAAATTGTTGGGGGACGGTCACGGAGTTTCGAACGTTTAATCGAACGCGGACGGCGGGAGGTCACTGTTCGGGTACTTCGGAAAGCGAAAGAATGTGGTGCCAATGTTGTTTGGAATGTCCGTTACGAAACGGCTATTGTCCAGGCTAATAATAAGGAAAAATCAATGGCAGGTGTTGAAATAATCGCTTACGGAACTGCTTTTTCGATCACCGGTGAATAAGAAATGGATTGATTTTTGAAATAGGGGGATGAGTGGTTTGTGGTAAATGTTACACGTTAATTTTAGTACAAAAGAATGATTATTTGATTGTCGCAAAAATTGCGACGACATTTCTTGAAAGGATATTTGTGTTTCTGTGGCAATGGTTTGCTGTGGAATAAAAGCAAGACGGACTGTTACAAAATGAGTTGTCATAACGAGTAATACGGTATGTTTAAGAGAATTTTAATTGCCAATCGAGGCGAAATAGCGTTGCGAATTATTCGAGCCTGTCGTGAGATGGGGATTGAGACGGTTGTTGTTTTTAGTGAGGCGGATCGTGGTGCTTCCTATCTTGATTTGGCGGATGAAGCTATTTGTATTGGTCCGCCGCGTTCGGCTGAATCTTATCTTAAAATTGACCGGATTATCAGTGCTTGCGAAGTTGGTGGTGCGGAAGCGGTTCATCCCGGATTTGGATTTCTTTCGGAAAATGCTCATTTTGCGGATATTTGCCGTAGTTGTGATTACGAATTTATTGGACCGAATTCTGAAGCGATGGCGTTGGTGGGTGACAAAAATTCGGCAAGAGCAATCGCACAACAAGTGGGAGTTCCTTGTGTTCCGGGTTCGGACGGTTTGATCGAATCCGATGGTGATGCGTTGAAATTTGCCAATCGTGTTGGTTTTCCGGTTTTAATCAAGGCAACTGCTGGAGGTGGCGGACGTGGCATGCGAGTTGCGAAAGATGCGGAACAGCTCAAAACGGCAATTCAACAAGCAGTTCAGGAAGCTCAATCTGCATTCGGCAATGGTGGAGTTTATCTTGAAAAATTTATTGCGGGACCGCGGCATGTTGAAGTTCAGATTATTGCGGATCGTTACGGGAATATTGTTCATCTTTGGGAGCGTGATTGTTCGATGCAGCGGCGTCATCAAAAATTGATTGAAGAGTCGCCTGCGCCCAACCTGAAACAATCAACTCGTCTGGCAATGTGTGAAGCGGCGACACGGTTGGTCAAGGCATCTGGTTACACTAATGCCGGAACGGTTGAATTTTTGGTTGACAAGGACGAGAATTTTTATTTTATTGAAATGAATGCTCGGATTCAGGTGGAGCATCCGGTGACGGAATTAGTGACGGGAATTGATTTGATTAAGTTGCAGATTCGGGTTGCATCTGGTGAGAAGTTGCCGTTTGAGCAGTCGGAGGTTGTCCAACGTGGTTGGGCAATTGAATGCCGAATCAATGCGGAAGACCCTGATCATCATTTTCGTCCTTGTCCGGGAACGATTGAGAAACTGATTATTCCGGGTGGTTTTGGAGTTCGGTTTGATTCTCATGTTCATGCCGGTTACACGGTCAGTCCAACTTATGATTCTATGATTGGCAAACTTCTGGTTCACCAACCGACTCGGTCGGAAGCGATTGCGTGTATGCGGCGTTGTCTTAACGAATTGAAGGTGGAGGGTATCAAAACTTCCGCCCCACTCCAACTCAAAATTCTTGAAACGGACGATTTTCAGAAAGGACAACTCGATACATTCTGGATCGAACGGAATTTTATGAAATAGAAATAACACCGCCCGTTGCCGCAACCATCATAAATCAACCACAAATAGGATCGTCAAAATGATAGAAAAACCGATCGGAATTGAGTTTTGTTCAATACGAATGATTTGTAAATATAATTGATCTTCAAGAAATTCAAGATGACGTTTTATTTTTGTTCCAGATTTACTAGCAATACATTTTCGTCGTTTAGCACATTTAGTTCCATGCGTTAAGCCACAAATGTTTCCTATAATAGTTTTGACGAATTTGTTTGCCGCGCGAAATCGTGCATCGCTTGGAGGTTTTCGTGTGGGGTGTCTCGCGGAACCTCGCAACCCGCCCCAACAATATAATTCTTACCGGCTTGGCGAAAACATTCCGCCAATGTCGTATGAAT
>JAIRTV010000452.1 GCA_031254675.1 Planctomycetaceae bacterium
TGGACAATCGAAAAACGTTCTTTACGAAGAGAGTACGCAAGATTCTACCACTACAAAACAAAAAATAGACTACCAAAAAGACGCGCACATCAACGTATCTAAATTACACTGTACAGGTACCGTTTTTAACCGTGATTTGACTGATTTTGTTACGTCCGATAATGTAGATTATGTTCAGTTAACGCAACATTTTTCCTATTATAACGATTTTAACGAGACAACAAAATCCCTCTTACCGCTACAAAACATGTTACCTAATCTAATTGTCAAAGATCGAAAATTTATCGTATCATACATCCATGATGATAGTTATGTTGAGTTAAGATTCCAGTAATCATCGAAATCATCTGTTGCAAATACTTAAAATAATCGTACTGTAACGAAATTAATAAATGCTTCACAATAATATTCTCGATACGATTTTCTATTGAAATAATTTATCACTTATTTATAATCAATAGTTTGTATCAATTTCTATTCCCGGCGAACAACGCCGTTTTTAGCAGTGAACCCGGCAGTGAACAGCCACTGATATGTTTCTGTAAATCTTTATACTACAAAGACTTATAAAAATACTGAAAGAGGTGGGCAACCTTTTGGCGAGAGGTTTTTAGCTACAGTTGCAACAGTTGAGCTGGCAATTGGACTTCAAACCGTTTGGCAACAGAAAAAACATAACGTTTTATTCTGCTGTTTTGTTCTGAAGTTTTTGTTTGAAAAAACGGTTTGAAAAAATGTATTCGCCTGTGAATAAAAATGCCAGCATCAACATAATTACGGCGTACAATTCTTGTCCAATACGGCGGCGGGCAATTCCAAGTTCGACTTCTTGAGGTGTTTTGGCGAGACGATAATTGTTTTCGCCGAGAACTTGATCCAATTTTGCTTTTGTGATTTTTTGGAGATTGGTTGAGTTGGCAGGATAATTGGTACTGAATCCTGTGTCGAGGGATTCTTGAGAACCACCCGAACGAATCCGATAATTTCCCGATTCCGCCGTTGACGAAACAGCAATTTCTCGACGAACCTGATCCGGCGTCAACCGAATTGATTGTCCCGACGGTATTCTCAGCAAACAAGTCGGCGGTAATATTTCCAAATTCGGTCGCAGTACAACCGGCTCGCCTGTAACGAAATTATATTTTTGTTCGCTCACTCCCACCAGATATTTTGTCATTCCTTCCGACAAAAGAACAAACATCCACGCCGCTTCTCCATGTGTCAACAAATTCCAAGGTTGATCGTTAATTTCCGAAACAGGAGTTGTTACCGTAACGGTGCGTCCTTGTCCGATTGTTTGAGTGAGAATTGCGGCGCGTCCGTCAGAAAACGATGCCGCCACTTCCGCACGCAACGAAAATTCATTCAATTCCCAATATCGGAATATCGGTTGCGCATTCCACGGAAAGGTGTCCAACGAACCCAACGGTTTAAACACGGAAAATATCGGCGAAACTCCATTGTCGGGAACAATCCACGTATCACCGTTGGGATCACGCGCTTGTCGAACAAGTTTTGCGCCGATTATTTCTGTTGCGGCGGGAGTGTTGAACGATGCCGGCGAAGCGGCGTTCCGACCAAGAAAAACACCAACTCCATGTCCCGACGACGCATAATCTGCAAGTTTTTTCCAAACAACAGGTTCCAACGGCGACGGATCAAGGAGAATAACGCTACTATATTGATTAAGTTCTGTCGCGGTCAAACCGGAAACCTCCGAAAGTGGAATCGTCTCAACCGCAAACGGTACCGTCTCCAACGCTTGACGTAAATACAACGATGAATCACGAACCGGCGGTTGCGCTGCCACCAGAATTTTCCAAGGTAATTGTACATGAATTGTGAACCATATCTGATCGTCCACCGGCAACGCATCACCTACAGTAAAACGACATTGCCCTTGATAGGTTCCCGAATCAAAACCGGAAAGCAAAAAAGAAAGATACCGCCGCGATTCGCCATCCGAAAAATCAACCGATTTCGATGCTCGAACTGTTCCATGATCTGGTTTTTCCCGATCAACTAACAAAAGTTCGACTGTTTTTTTCTGTGCTTGCCCGAAGTGGGACAGTTCCAAATCAACCCGAACCGGAGACTGCGCCGCAATTACTTCTGGAACCAATCTCAATTGATCAATTGAAGAATTAACCGGTTGTTCCGCTGAAACATCAATAACGAAAAACCCTAAATCGTTGTTTGTGCCGCCGAGCAATCCATTTTTTTGTTTCATATTTTCGATTGTATTTTGTAACGAATTAACAGAATCGTCTGCCCAACCTGGTTGTGAGAGGTCGGAGAGGAGATAAAGTTCCCGTTGTTCAAATTCGCTTTCGTTGAGTAAAAGGAGAGCGTCTTGAACTGTTTCGACAATAGGACGTCCCAACGGAGTAATCGACAGCCGGTTGATTTTTTCTTCGGCGGCAAGTCGATCAACTTGAAAAACCGCCGTTTCTCGATCCGACGAAAGAACCGCAATAGTGCTATTTTGCGGAAGTTGTTTGAGAATCCAACGTGCAAAATCTTTTGCTGCTTCGAATCGTGATTGATTTTCCGCAACATATTCCATACGTAGCGACGAATCAATCACGACTGCCGCCGCAATAGGTGCATCCTGACTGCTAAGCGAAGCGGCTAACGAACTGACAAAACTTCGTTTGCTATTTTGATGTTGTGCAACAGTGACATTGGGAAACCAATCAGCGAGTTTGAGTATTGGACGCGACAGAGCCAACCCGAAGAAAACAAGAGTAAGAACCCGAAGAAAAAGTAAAATAAGATGTTTAATCTGATAATGCCGACGATAGGTTTCCAAATGTTTGCGAACCAACATTAGTGCTGGAAATTCGATCCGTTTTGGTTGACCGCGCATCAAAAGGTGGAGTAACACCGGAATTGTTGCTGTTACGAGAGCGCCAAGAAAAAGAGAAAATGTTGTAAAGGTCATGTTCCGCAACGGAATTATCAATCGGAAATCTTATAAGAAGTTTATTAAGCATAATATTTTTTTTCGTTCTTGACAAGAGTGCGGCATGAGAATTCCGCTTGCCAAGTTGTGATGAATTACCATGTCGTTCTTCTAGAGTGAAATATTGTAAATATTACACTAATACCAGTGATCTACATTTCATTTAATTGCTACATAAAAATAGACCGTTACAGTCATCTCTGTTTCTGAATTTCGCAACTCTTGTTTTTGTAACAAAATTCTTTGTAAAAGATTTATCGGCAAATTTCAGAACCCTGTGAATCTGCGGGGCTTTTGTAACACCGGAAGGAGGAGAAGGAAGAGTAGGGGGGTTCAGAACCCCATGAATCTGTGGGGATTTTGTAACT
>JAIRTV010000513.1 GCA_031254675.1 Planctomycetaceae bacterium
ATGGTGTTACATTTCCGTTGGCAACTTCAACAATTAGCGGAACAAGCCCTTACGGTGTCTGGGGAGCAATGGGATCTCCAAGCGGTTCGGAGTCCGTCGCTCCATAATTTTTGAATAACGTCATTGATTATTTCATAATTTTGGAGATAATCATTTCGGTCAATAATTGGGTGTGGTGTTTTACTGAAGCACCACACCAATTGATACAAAATCACTTTAAATTGATAGATTCCTCATAAAATATTCGCAACTATAATTTGTGTTATCATCATCTTGCGGAGTCGCCCATAAAAAAACGATTAATGTTTCCATAAATATACGATCCTTAACAGGGTCAAAATTAACATGTTCACTTGAAATTTCGATTTTTTCGTTAAGAAATTAGAATCAATTGGATTTTCTGTTTAAACTTTTTACAATTCAAAACAACATGAAAAAAATTATCGTATTCATTTTTGTTACCGTATTTTGTGGAATTATCGAGGCGGACGAATTATTTCCGTTTGCTGTTTCGTTTGACACACCGAAAGATAGTATCACAATGTCGTCTTTGTTGGACGCTCCGGCAGGAAAACACGGGTTTGTTCGGGTTCAAGAGGATAAATTCGTAACGGATGCCGGAGAAATTCGGTTTTGGGCAACTAATCTTTCCGGTCGCGCCAACTTTCCAGAAAAAAACGTTGCCGAAAAGCTTGCGGATCGTTTGACGCGGTTCGGAATTAATTGTGTTCGGTTACACCACATGGATTCATGGGCAATCTGGGGCGATAAACCAAAATCGCAACGAAAAATTGATCCGATCTTGCTTGATAAACTCGATTATCTGATTGCCGTATTGAAAAAACGCGGAATTTATGTCAACATTAATTTACATGTCGGACGTTGGTTTGATGACCGTGACGGCTTTCCACACAAAGAGAAACGCCCGAAATATGATAAAGGTCTCGATAATTTCGAAACTCGAATGATTGAGTTACAAAAAGAATATGCCAAAGATTTATTGACTCATGTTAATCCTTACACCGGATTGTCGTACACTAATGAACCGGCAGTCGCAATGGTCGAAATCAATAACGAAAATTCCGTTGTGAACGAATGGGCAAACGGTAATCTTGATGAATTACCCGATCCTTACGGAACAGAATTTCAAAAACAATGGAATGATTGGCTTCGTAACAAATACAAGACAACCGAAGCAATGCTCCAATCATGGAATTGCGTTAACGAACCGCTTGGCGAAGAAATGATTCACGGCGGTGATTTCATAACACCGTTGAACTTTGACGGCAAAGACTGGTATTTGCAACGCGAAGACAAAGAACAAGCCGATTGTCTTGTTATTCCAGACGAAAAATTGGTTCGAATTATTGTTCACCGTGATGGCAAAATCAGTTGGATGCCGCAATTGATGTTCCAAAAATTAAAAATCGAAAAGAATAAACCTTATACATTATCGTTTCGGATTCGCAGTAACGAACCGATTCGCTTAAATTCTTATGTTGCGATGAATGCTGCGCCGTGGGAAAGTCTCGGAATGCGTGATTCCATTTCGGTAACACCGGAATGGAAAACGTTTCAATATCATTTTTTCGGGACACAAGATTACGACAATGCACGGTTTGCATTTACCGGTCTAAAAACCGGAACAGTTGAAATCGCGGAGGTAACACTTCGATCCGGCGGGAATTTTGGTATTGATACGGATTGTACGTTGGAAAAGGGTAATGTTCCGATTTTGAAAAAGAACGAGATATTTCATTCCGAAGAATGTCGTTACGATTTTTGGCAATTCCTTGTTGATCTTGAATGGAATTATTGGCTTCCGATGTCGCACTATCTCAAGTCGGAACTCAATGTCAAATCGCCAATTTCCGGAACACAACTTTATTACGGTTCGAAACATGTTCAAGCGGCATTGGATTATTGTGACGATCACGCTTATTGGAATCATCCGTCTTGGCCGGCAAAACAATGGGATAACAAAGACTGGTATATTCGTAACAGAGCGTTGGTCAATTATGCGGATAAGGATATTTTCACACGGCTCGGAACACGACGGATTGCCGGTAAGCCGCATACGGTTAGTGAATACAATCATCCGGTTCCCAATCAATTCAGTGCCGAAGGTTTGCCGATGATTTGTGCGTTTGCTCAATTTCAAGGTTGGAGCGGTCTGTTTCAATATACTTACGCTCACGAACCCAATATCGAACCGGAAAAATTGACCGGATACTTCGATATGATCGCGCACACCGGACAACTGGTTCACGCTCCGGCATGCGCGGCAATAATGTTGCGCGGAGATGTCGCACGAGCCAAAACAACGATTCTCGGTTCAATGGATCAAAAAACGGAACTCAACGCTTTCATCAAAGACCGTTCGCCGCGACAAATTGATTTCAAATCAATCGGTTTGGATTTTCGGTTGGCGTTGTTACACGAAACGGCTCTTGATTTAAGTGGTAAAAATGGAACCGATCCGCAAAAAATTCCGGTCATTCCCGAAGAACAAAAAGTGTTCGTCAGCGATACCGGAGAATTAACGTGGAATCTCGAAGAAAAAGACGCCGGTTATTTTACATTAAACACGCCGAAAACGAAAATCTTTACAGGATTTATTCGCAACAGGAATTTCAAAATCGGCGATGTAGAATTATCGTTTGGAAAAACACGACTCGACTGGGCGACTGTTTCACTAACAGAGATTGTACCCAATCGTATTCTTGTTGCGGCAACCGGTTTCATGGAAAACAGCGAAATGAAATTCGAAAGATATGATCATCATGATGACAAAAATCCTGACCGTATGACGGTTCACAATAATTGGGGCAAGGCTCCGATTCTTTGTGAAGGTATTCCGTTGACATTAAGTTTGCCGACAAACGGTAAAACGATTCAATGTTTTGCTCTTGATCCGAGTGGTTGCCGAAAATTTTCCTTGAATTATAATGTTACAGGTCGGAATGTTGTGATTCCATTCAATTCTGATTCGAAAACACTTTGGTATGAAATTGTTTTCGAATAATTGTAAACTCTTAAATTCAATAACAAAAATGTTTAACCCAATGTCCTCAACAACCCGACGTGATTTTTTGAAGACTTCGACTGTTACAGCAACAGCGGTGGCTCTCACTACGGCAACGTTTGCCGATCCGTCAACAATTTCTCAAAATATTTTGGAGAACAAAAAAATGAAAAAAGTTTTGATGCCAATTGGCGATGCAACGGAAACGATTGATACATTTTATCCGTTTTTTCGGATTCCCGAAGCAGGATTTGAACTTGTTGTTTGTGGTCCTGAAGCACGAAAATATCATACTGTACTCCACGAAGTTCCGCCTGATTCGTCGATTCCTTGGGATATTACGCAAGAGCGACCAAGTTATTTTATCGAAGCCACTGTTGCGTTTCGTGATATTAATCCTTCGGAATTTTGTTCCGTTTTTGCTTCAGGCGGACGCGCACCGGAATATTTGCGTTACGACAAAGATTTGATTCGGATCATGACTCATTTCGGTGAAACCGAGAAACTGATCGCTTCGGTATGTCATGGAATCGAACTTTTGACCGCCGGTCATTGTATTCGTGGCAAAAAAGTTACAACCGTCGCCAAATGTCAACGCGATGCCGAACAAGGCGGCGCAACATATATTGATGTTCCGGTTGTTCGCGACGGTAACGTTATTTCGTGCCGGACATGGCATGATTATACCCCGTTTTTTCAGCAATATATTAAAATGTTGCAAGAATTAAAATAAGATCACGAAATCCTTAATTCCTAACAAAGAAAAAGGAATCCAATTCTTTTATCACAATCACGGTTACGAATTTCAACCGTACAAAAACGGCGAAACTCTTTTTGATTTACTGGTTCAAAAAACTGATCCTGATCTTGTCAAATTCGAAATGGATGTGATGTGGACAATTTTTCCGGGTCAAGACCCTGTGAAATTGTTGCAACAATATCCAAATCGATGGATACTGTTGCACTTAAAAGATTTAGCCAAAGGTGTTCAAGGTGATCTCAGTGGTGGTACGGATCGCAAAAACATTGTGGTATTGGGAACCGGTCAGGTGGATTACCATGCGGTGTTGAAAACGGCTCAGGAAATCGGTGTCAAATATTATTTCATTGAAGATGAAAGCCCAAACGCCCTAGAACAAATTCCGCAAAGTCTTCAATATCTTTCCAATATCAAATTTTGATAATCGAAATCAATAATTATTCGTAGATTAGAACGT
>JAIRTV010000522.1 GCA_031254675.1 Planctomycetaceae bacterium
ACCATTTCGCTTTTTCCAGCCTATACATTTGAATATCAGTTTTCTGATGACGAAAAAAAATATCACATGGTTATTGATGTTCCATCGTCTCCATAAGAAAAGATGTTCTCACTATTTACAGCGTGGGCAATGTTTCGCCGACAGCAACCGTGGATGAACATCCTTCGGCGAAAGGTTGCCCACCAAACAATGACAAAACATTGCTTACCGAACATTGCAAAACATCGACCACAAAACATATAAAATGCGAAAACCGAATTTTATGGTTAAGATGAGCCTATTCTGTTTTTGCTATTTTAGTTCTCCGACGAGAATTTTTGCGGCATCTTTGAGGAATGCGTGGGCTTTGTGGTCGCGTTGTTGGGCGATGGAAGTGTCCAATTCGAGGAACATTTCAACCGCCCACACTCCTGTGGCATCCGGCACGAATCGCCAATGCGGTTGCACCGCAACAGATTGATGCACCAACTCAAAACCTTCAACCGATTGGCTAACCGTTTCGATTGGGAATGCGTAAAAATCTGTTGGGCGGCTCGTTTTCAACCGAACATCCAACCCCAACCAATCATCATAAAGCCCCAATTCGTTGCCGTTAGTCAGATCGAGATTGGTACTTAAATTGCCGAATCGTTGACTTTTGTGACCGCCGGAACCGTGAAAATAACGGTTTTCCGAACTGCCCGGCATTCCGGCGAAATTCATTTCCACCGCAAAATGAATTCGGTAATCTTTTGGCAAATTGCTCAGCCGGTACGCAATTTCAACCACCGAACTCCCAGCACTTAACGTAATTCCCTTATCAATCCGAATCAGTGTTCCGTAGGCTTGCGCTTCGCGCGACATGAGAATTTGAACACGTCCTGCTTTTTTACGAACAACCGCATTGTATTCGGCTTGGACGAAATCTCCGTGTTGACCGACACGCGATTGCCGAACCGCATCAAAATCAGTATCGTAATCGTAAAACAAATCAACCAAACTCTTTCGCGGATACCAATCATATTGAAGTCGTCGCTCAAGACCTTCCTGTTTGAAAATAATTCTTGAATTTCCGTTTCCTTCAAATTGATGTCGTTGTGCGATTTTTTGGTGATAGGCTTCGGGTTTTCGGGTCAGGGTTGCAAGCAAATTATGCGTAATTGATTTGAGGTCTAACTCGTACATCATTCCGCCAAGATGCGGAACCGTCAACAAATTGAGTTGATCGTTCGTCAACCGAACTTCGTTTTTACCGTCAAGATTGAAGTCTGCGGTTTGCGATTCCACCCATGATTCCGGTCGATCCGTTGCGGCATCAATTAAATTATCGGACTTAATCAGTTCGCGATAAACTGCGTTGCGTAAATGCGGCAAGTAAATCCCTCCAAATGCTCCATGCCAATATCCGCAATTGCATTGACTACGGTACAACGATTCTCGCGCCAAATCAATATCGGCGCCGTTCCAACCTTGCTCTATTGCGTTGCAAAGCCGCGAACTGACATTCATCATTCGGCAATACATTTCGTCCGACTCAGGATAACGAACCTTGAAATTCCGCCAAAAACCACCGTGTAAGAATTTTTTGATAACAAGCCAACGCGAATCGTGTTCCATTTCGTTTCGGAGTTGATTGATTTCGAGTTGTTGTTCTGGTTCCAACACCCATTCGGTCATTTCGCGGTAACTTCCGTCGGGAATATAGATTTTGCCGAGCGGTGGAACCGACGCAATCGTTTCCGACGGAGTTGTCGTGATAATCCAATCGCTGTTTTCCGACAAGACATCGAAAAAGCGATGCAACCATTTATCTTCGTAAACGTGCCGATAAGTTTCCGGCCACGAACCGAATTTTTCACCGTCATCGGCGTGAACTAAAACCGCTTGGGGGTTTTGCTCGGAAATTTCCGCCAGATAAGAGAGAATATCTTCGATCTGACCAAACGGAATAAGATACCGTAATTTTTCGCTTCCGGGAAAGACGTTGATTGTTTTGCCGTTGTCTTCGGTCAGATAATGCCGTGTCAAAGCGGATTCTTTAATTCCGGCGAATTTGAGATGCGAATCGTCCAGGATCGTGTAACACATTCCGGCTTCTGCTAAATCGCGTACATAATTTTGTTCCCAGACTCGTTCGGGAATCCAAAGACCGGCAACATCCGCACCCAACCGTTTTTTAAGCCAATCGGAAAACATTTCGATTTGTCCGATTCGGTCACGCGACGGCAACATCGCAAGAATTGGTTCGAAAAAGGGACCGCCGATAATTTCGATTCGATGTTGACGGACAAGAGCCGCAACACGTTCCAGATATTCGGGATGTTCTTCCGCCAACCATTCAAACAACGAACCGCTTGTGTGAAGCGTCAACTTGATTTTGCCGTAACCTTCAAAAACATCAAGAAAAGGAAGATAACTTTCTTGATACGCTTGTTCAAAAACATGTCCGAAATTACCGATAGGTTGATGATTGTGAATGGCAAAAATAAATCGAATAGGTTTCATGGGGGGAAATGTAAGGGTTAGGTCTGCAATGGAAGAACATCTCAAAAAAACCTTTTTGGTCTATTGATATAATCGGCAAAATTTGTCGATTTCATCAATTTTGCGGAATGTTTTGAGAATAAGGAATCGGCAACGTTTCGGTAAAGTTATCGGCAAAGTTACAGTTACGCAGAACGCCGACACGGAACGCAAACGCAACCATCAAATTCAACTCCTTATTACAAACCGCTCCCCCAATGTTCCTGATTTGGCGTTTTGTTAGCGTTTAATTTAGTGTTTGAAATGTCGTCGTCCGGTGAAGATCATTGGGATGCCGTGTTTGTTGCATGCTTCAATGACGGCGGCGTCGTTGCGGGAGCCGCCGGGTTGGATAATACTGCGAATCCCGTATTCTGCGGCTTTGTCAATTGAATCGGGAAATGGGAAAAACGCATCACTAGCTAACACACTTCCGTTAATTCTGTTGCCGGCTTTTTTGATGGCAATTTCGACGGAATCAACGCGACTCATTTGTCCTGCACCGGCGCCGAGAAGCATTTCGTCTTTTGCCAAAACGATTGCGTTTGATTTAACATGTCGGACAATTTCCCACGCAAAACGAATATCGTCCATTATTTCGGTGTTTGGTTTTTTTTCGGTAACGACATTCCATTGATTTTCGGGGTCGGGTTGGGTGTCGGTTTCTTGCAATAGGGCGCCGCCTTCGAGGGAACGCAAAATCCAACGTGATGCTTTGAGGTCAAGTTGTCCGACGTGGAGTAATCGCACATTTTTTCCCCATTTTGGTTTTGTGGTGAGGATTTCGACGGCTTCCGGTTCGAAGGCGGGCGCGACGATGGCTTCAACGAACAATCCGGGTGTTGTCAAGAGTTCGGCGGAGGGAACGTCAACAGTTCGGTTGAACCCGAGAACCGAACCAAACGCACTCAACGGATCGCCTTCCATTGCCTTGCGAACCGCATCCACCACGTGAACCGCAACCGCACAACCACAAGGATTATTGTGTTTAATGACGGACACGGCTGATTTTTCGAAAGATCGGACAATTGCCAACGCCGCATCAAGATCAAGAATATTGTTGTAGGAGAGTTCTTTTCCGTTGAGTTGCCGTGCGGAGACCACATTGGCAATTTTTGAGCGGGGATCGACATACACGGCGGCTTGTTGATGGGGATTTTCGCCATACCGCAACACGGCATTTCGTTGGAGTTTCAGAGTTAAGGTGGTGGGAAAATTGCCGTCTTCGAGTCGTTCGTTGAAGAATCGTGAAATCGCCGTATCGTAATTTCCGGTCATGGTGAATGCGTCGCGAGCCAAACTTTGCCGAAGTTGCAATGTTGTTCGTCCGTTTTTTTGAATTTGTTCCAAGACATTGGAGTATTGTTCTTGATCGGTGACGACGGTGACGAACTGATGATTTTTGGCGGCAGCGCGAATCATGGTGGGACCGCCGATGTCGATATTTTCGATGGCTTCGTCTTCGGTAACACCTTCTCGCGCAATTGTTGCTTCGAATGGATAAAGGTTGACGACAACCAGTTCGAAGGTCAAGATGCTATTTTCGGCTAAGGCGTTCATATCGCCTAAATGGTCGCGTCGGCAGAGAATACCGCCGTGAACTTTGGGGTGTAATGTTTTCAGTCGTCCGCCCATCATTTCGGGGAAACCCGTATAATCGGCAATATCACGAACAACAACTCCTTCTTTTTCAAGATAAGATTTGGTTCCGCCGGTACTGAATATTTCAACTCCTGCCGCAGTTAAACCTTTGGCAAACGCTGAAAGTCCCATTTTGTCGCTGACACTAATTAACGCACGGGTAATTTTTGGAGATTCCATAATGTTGATGTTTTTAGGCACGTTGAAGGAAAATAGACAAATTGTCAAAAATTCAATTCGCTTATTTTTACATCTCACGAAAAAATGTCAAGACGAAAGGAAAAAACAAAAGTCCGAATCAAGAGTTACGGTAGGGAAGGGGAGTAAGAATTTTGTTGCCAACCGGAAGAATGATCATAAAAACAAGGGAATTATTGGAGTTCCCCAATTTTATTCTTTCTTCAAAACTTTTTTGAAGAGACCCTATTGACGATTTTGTGTGAGATGTTTTAATTAGAAAACTTGAATTTTGACTGTCTCGAAGTGACAAAAAAATTCAACCCCGGTGGAGCAACGGGTAAACACATTTCAACTTTTCCTGTAGAAAGGGAGACAATTATGTTTATGAAAAATTTGTTTGAAGTTTTCGACTTCGTGCTCGCCGTTGTGTTCGAAACCTTTTTTTCCGTATGGAAAAAATATATTAACATAGGTGAGGGGAGGTTGAGTGAAACGAATAAGAGTAAAGCGTATTTGAGGGCGGCTTTTACTCTTGTTGAGCTTCTTGTGGTGATTGCGATTATTGGAGTTTTGATCGCACTTCTCTTGCCAGCCGTCCAAGCCGCTCGCGAAGCCGCAAGAAGAATGCAGTGTACCAACAACGAAAAACAGTGGGGCTTAGCGGTACACAACTTCCACGACACTAACGGTGTTCTGCCTCCGCACGGAACAGAATATTGTACTGGTCCCACAAGTAAAGACGACGCGACTCTTGTCGAAGGTAAACCGGACGGTGGTCCCGGTGCTTTAGCTCGATCTTTACCTTTTATCGAAGCTGCCAATATTTCGGCAGGTAGAGATTTTTCTATGAGTGTGTTTCCTTACGGTAATTCTGGCATCAATCTGCATAATTACGCGGATGTAATAGCAATCAACTTGCCAGTTATTGTCTGCCCCAGCGATGGCGAAAGAGTAATGGGCGGCGTATCTCCAAGCGGAACAGTGACAGCCCCTGGTAATTACATGGTCTGCACTGGTACGGGAATCGGCGACTATTCACTCCAACAAGTCAAGACCGATGGTGCGTTTTACAAAGCTAGAAACAGCATCGGCACAAAAATTGTTGGCGATCACGGGCTTGAATCAATGACGGATGGAACAAGCAACACGATGATGATTTCCGAAGCACTTTTCGGTAAATCCAGTCTTGTTGGTAATATTGATTTGTCCGGTATGGATGCTACAAGCAAAGCAAAGATTTTTCAACGAGTAATTTTTGACGGCGAGCAACTACCAAAGACCGATGCCGGAACCAACGAAGATATGGTTGCATTTTCGGCAGCAGTCACGAAAACCGGTGGTAAACAAGAGCGGGCGTCAATGTGGCTTTCCTGTCGTTGGGATCATTCGGCTTACAACGCTTACTTGACACCAAATCAGAAAGATGCCGGCAATTGGTGGAAAAAAGGCAGTCCCGCAGAAGGAAGTGGAAAAGCTGGTTGTTTCCTGAAAGCAACAAGCGCTCACCCTGGCGGAGTCAATGTTTGCTATGGTGATGGCAGTGTCCATTTTACCACTGATTCAATTAGTCGTTTGATTTG
>JAIRTV010000568.1 GCA_031254675.1 Planctomycetaceae bacterium
ATTGCCAAACGGTTCGGAATTTGATTGCCAGCCGAAAACAAGGTCAGAATTGCCTTGCGGCAATGCAACCTTTCGGCGAAAGGTTGCCTACCTCAAAAAGATCACAACAAACCCCACCCAAAAAAACTCCCCATTAGTCGCCCAAAAAATCGCCAATTAAAGAAAATTCTTGCTCCCCCTCTTGTCTTATGAAAAATATTGATTACCTTATTACTTTTTAATGAATACGGGTTCGTTGTTTGTCTTCACTGAATCCGTAAAAATAAAAAAGTGAACCATCGCAATAAACTTTCTCGTGTTGTTTGACCTTATATTATATTGCCTTCATCAATATTGTATTCCGTTCGCAACACGGTACCATGCTGGCGTAGCTCAATTGGTAGAGCAGCTGATTTGTAATCAGCAGGTTGCGGGTTCAAGTCCCATCGCCAGCTGTTGGGGGGATTTCCCGAGTGGTCAAAGGGGGCAGACTGTAAATCTGTTGTCACTGACTTCGGAGGTTCGAATCCTCCATCCCCCACTGTTGACTGTCGCAAAACGATCCGGTTATGACGAATTGCAAAACAAATCATCGCCCAAACCTATCAAAAAAACAGTCAACTGCTTGCGGGTGTAGCTCAATGGTAGAGCCGCAGCCTTCCAAGCTGATGACGAGGGTTCGATTCCCTTCACCCGCTTCGCTGTTGTAGCTCAGTTGGTAGAGCACGTCCTTGGTAAGGACGAGGTCGTGAGTTCGAGCCTCACCAATAGCTTGTTTTAGTTAAAAGTTAAGAGTTGATAGTCCGTAGTGAATAGCACATTCCTGTTCACTATTCGCTATTCACTGTTTGCTGTTCACTGTTTACTAAATCCCTTTCCCTGAATATTTTTAGGAGATTTTTCGATGGCTAAAGATGTATTTCAACGTACTAAACCACACGTCAATGTCGGAACAATCGGTCACATCGACCACGGCAAAACCACGCTAACCAGCGCCATCCTCGCTGTCCAAGCAACAAAAGGAATGGCAAAAGTTAAAAGTTACGCCGATATCGCCAAAGGCGGCACGGTTCGTGACGCCACCAAAACGGTAACTATTGCCGTCGCGCACGTCGAATACGAAACCGAAAAAAGACATTACGCTCATATCGACTGCCCAGGTCACGCCGACTTCATCAAAAATATGATTACCGGCGCCGCTCAAATGGATGGTGCGATTCTTGTTGTTGCCGCTGACGCCGGAACAATGCCGCAAACCCGCGAACATGTCCTCTTGGCTCGCCAAGTCAATGTTCCAAAACTCGTCGTCTTCCTCAACAAAATCGATTTGCTCGACGACCCCGACCTCTTAGAACTGGTCGAACTCGAAATTCGCGAACTCCTCAGCAAATACGACTTCCCGGGTGAAGACACCCCGATTATTCGTGGAGTTGCTCGTGACGCCCAACAAAAACCAACCGATCCCGCCGCTGCCGCGTGTATTGGGGAACTGATGGAAGCGTTGGACAATTACATTCCCGAACCTGCCCGCGAACAAGATAAACCATTCCTCATGGCTATCGAAGACGTCTTCTCGATTGAAGGTCGCGGAACGGTCGCCACAGGACGTATCGAAAAAGGCGTTATCAAAGTCGGCGAAGAAGTCGAAATCGTCGGCTTCTCCGATGAAAAACGTAAAACAACCGTCACCGGCGTTGAAATGTTCAACAAAACTCTTGACCAAGGTCAAGCCGGCGACAATGTAGGGCTTCTCCTTCGTGGTGTCAAACGCGAAGAAATCCAACGCGGACAAGTTCTCGCCAAAACCGGAAGTATTACGCCTCACACTGATTTCGAAGCCGAAGTTTACGTCTTGTCGAAGGAAGAAGGTGGGCGTGCCACTCCGTTCTTCTCCGGCTATCGCCCTCAATTCTATTTCCGCACCACCGATGTAACCGGCGCGTTAACATTACTCGGTGACGCCGAAATGTGTATGCCAGGCGATAACGTCAAACTCAAAGTCGAACTGATTTCACCGGTCGCCATGGAAGATGGTGTTCGTTTTGCGATTCGCGAAGGTGGTCGAACCGTCGGTTCCGGCGTTGTCACAAAAGTGTTAAAGTAAAATCGCAGTCAATTAGTGTCAGTGAATCGGTGGGTAGTGTCCTATTTGGGTTGCCAAAACTCACTATTCACTGCAAACTGTTCGCTAAACGTAGGGGAGTAGTTTAGTGGTAGAACTGCGGTCTCCAAAACCGCTGGTGGGGGTTCGATTCCCTCCTCCCCTGTTTGTTATGGATATTTCATTTGTAATCGAAACCAAGAGGCTGCCGTGCGCGATCTGTTAAAAGAATTATTTCGTATTCGACGTTACAAAAGCAATCAAGGACGTTTAATGCGTCGCTTGACAATGTCAGGTGTTTGGACTGTCTTCATCTGCGGAGCTTACAAATTCACCCAATTAGCTTTCGATTGGGCTCCACTGCTACGCGAACAAGAAGTACGTTATATCGTGGCGTTGTTTTTCATTACGGCTGGAATGTGGTTCGGTTATCGGCTCGTGCAATGGCCGCTTTTCGCCGACTTCCTCGTCGCGGTCGAATCGGAAATGGTCAAGGTCTCCTGGCCAGGCAAAGCAGAATTGTATTCTTCAACAATTGTCGTTCTCATCATGTTTGCAATTCTTTCCGCCATGATTTACATTTTCGATTTGGTCTGGGTTTTTGTCTTCAATTCACTTCAAATATTAGGTTAATTTTTGGGCGTTCTCCGGCACCACCGAAGAATAGACTCATCAAACGAAAAAAAAGAGGAGCAATTCATGTCCGAGACGGAATTGAATACCGATAATCCACAACTCGCAGCAGACAACGCCGACACAATGGATACAACGGAACAACCTCAGAATCAGAAAAATTGGTACATCTTGAAGGTTCAGGTGAATCGCGAAGAACCAATCAAACGTAGTCTGGAACGACGGATTGCTGTCGCCGGATTAAAAGATTATTTCGGCGATATTCTTGTTCCAACCGAGAAAATAACTGAAATTCGAGGCGAAAAGAAAAGAATTATCAAACGGAAACTATATCCGGGTTACATGATGATCTACATGGAAATCAACGACGAAACCTGGTTTCTCGTGCGAGAAACAGCTGGAGTTGGCGATTTCACCGGTGCGGCAGGAAAACCAACCCCAATGCAAGAGCATGAAGTTCGCCGAATGCTCGAATTGGAAATCGACGACCCCATCATCAAACCACAACTAAAAGTCGATTACCAAGTAGGCGAAAAAATTAAAGTTAAAGAAGGAACCTTCGAAAATTACGAAGGTGTTGTGGACGCAATCGACTTGACAAGCGGAAGAGTTACCGTCATCCTCAACCTCTTCGGAAGAAGCACTCCAGTTGAACTCGAATATTGGCAAATTGAAAGAAATCTAAACTAAAACAACAAAATAATTTGTTGCGTCAATTCAATGTTAATATTCATTTCGATTCGTTGTTTATTTTTTATTTACCTGTTACTCAATATTTTTATTCCATAAAACAATGGCAAAACAACTTACAGCAACAGTTCGATTTCATGCAAAAGGCGGTCAAGCTACTGCGGCTCCGCCGGTTGGTACGGCACTTGGTAAGTACGGTATCAATCTAGGACAATTCGTACAACAGTTCAACGAACGCACCAAGTCCGATCTTGGAATGCGGATTCCTGTTGTCGTCAAAGTTTTCAGTGACCGAACCTTTGACTTAGAAACTAAAACACCGCATAGTGTTGATTTATTAAAGCAAGTTGCTGGAATTGTTACCGGTAGCGGCAATGTTCCACGTGTCAAAGTGGGACAGATTACAACAAAACAACTCGATGAGGTCGCGGCAAAAAAAATGAAAGACCTAAACGCCAGAACCCCTGAAGCCGCAAGAAATATTCTTGCCGGAACAGCCCGAAGTATGGGATTAGATGTTGTGAATAACTGATCATATTCGGTTGAGAGTAAATAACAACGCAACGGGTTATACTTTCAGTGGAATTTTGTTTCCGACAATCTAACGGCATCCCTAATTCTGCAAAACAAAAACCGTAGGTAAAACATAGCCTACCTACGGTAAAATTTGTTCTTTTCTACTTCTTGATATGCTCTAATCAAAAAAATCTTGGGGCAAATTTTGCCGTACCGCAGGTACAGAACGGCAAAGCATACAAAAAGAAGATTTGCGCGAAAGAAGTAGTTTTAGTTTGTTTTTGGCGTGAAATTGTTCTTGGGTGTTTTCTTTTGTATTTTGCCATTCGATAATTGCATTCAGAATCTCAATATATCTCTTCCGAATCGCCTGTCTCAGATTTTCTGTTGCTTTATTTGTATCATTATTATGTCCATTGTGAATCCGATCTAAAAGTTCTGCCGTATTGATAGCTTTTAAATTGTTTGGATTCTTTGCGGTAAATGCGGGCTTGTCACCATAATCGTATAAATCATAAATTATTTCTGTTTCCACATCGTCTTGATCGTCGCATGGATTCAGATAACCTCCTTCTGGAGTTTTTTTGGGTTTCAACATATTAGCACAATGAGAAATTGGAAAGAGATTTGTCCATTCGTAAATTAAATCCGGGCGTTCATTTTGAGGGATAAAATGGTCTATATCCATTGACCACGAATTGACAAATTGTTCTTCGGTCAAATAACATTTTGCAAAGAAATCGCTATCAAATAATTTCAAAATATCCGAATTTCGATATGAACCAGGTTTTTTGGGTTCTTGTTCATTTTGCGGATCGCTCAAGTAGATAGGCCATTTCTGAATATATTGTTTAATTTCAGGTCTATTTAAACTTGCCGGAATAGTTTGAGTACGTTTTATGTTAATCATTTTTAATAGTTACGATTTTTTACTTTGAATTTCGATAATTCGGCTTTCGATTTCCAGCCGCAACGAAGGAGTCAGATATTTATCATTCTCAATTATTATTTGTTTTAATTTTTCGATATTGTTTTCCAAAACAGCATCCTGAACTTCATTGATGATTTTGTCAGCAATAGGCGAAAATTCATTTTCCAGTCCAAAATGTTGGATCATCAACTCCGAATAACTACTACCAAGACGTTGTTCATCCGTAATCAATTGTTGATTCGACAAATCATAAACAACCGAATTACCCAAACTAGAAATCACCGCCGGCGAATGAGTGGCGATAATCAATTGGATGTTCGGAAATAGACTTGCGATAAACGGAAGAATTTCATATTGCATTGCCAAATGACAATGCGTTTCCGGTTCGTCAATCAACACAAAACCATTAGGATTATAAGAAAAATCATGTTTCTGTTGTCGAATCAAATCTGTTCTCATCAATAAATCAATGAGAATACTCAAAAATGCAGAAAAACCATCGGAAAGTTGATTAAATGTTATTTTGCGTCCATCACCCTGTTTTAGAAAGAATTCAAACGTTTCTTTTTTGAATTCCAATTCAAGTTTTTCATCATGAAAAATTCTTCGCAATATTTGAGTGAAATCGTCAAAAAATCTTTTATTTTCATTGACTCGTTCTGTTTGCAATTCGATCATATCGAAGGCTTCATAAACTTTTTTGTTGACCAAATATTGCTTGAATTTTTTTATAAAACTGGCGGAATCAGAATTTCCTAAGGATAATTTTAAATTCGTTCTTGTCGTAACGGTTTTAACATCATTGAATTGAGCACTACGGTTAACATCGAAAAATGAAAAAACAAATTCTGTTCTAATTGTCGCTAATCTCTGGTAATAATCGCTGTTAAATATAAGTTCGACATCGTTTAATTGTTTTTTCGGAGAATTTTGTTTATTGGAAGATGAAGAGGGCTTAATTGAGTTTTTCTCAGAACGGATTGTTTGATTGGGCAAGTTACCGGCACGAATACCATTCAACACAAGGGCAATTCGATTTAGAATAGTTGTTTTTCCAGAACCGTTTTTGCCTGTAATGATGATATGTTTGAATGAATCATTATCGACACCGGTATCAATAGTGAATCCTTGATAAGTATAACAGTCATTGATTCGTAATGTTTTGATATATGGGAATAATGGAAATAATGATTGCATTGTTTTTTACAATTTGTATAGAAGGGTTTCAAATTTTTGATTATTCTGAGATCTCGGGTCAACAAAAATAAAAGCTCGTGTTCCACTAAAAGACCTGAATCATTACAGGATAGAACATGAGCGAAGCGAAAGATTTATTATAAAAATAGAAGATATTTTTACAAGAGTAGTGTCCACAAAGCGGTATGTTAATTCAGGTAAACAAAACAACCTTGTTTCTTCAAAAGCAATTGCTAAAAACCTAGTTTTTAACCCGAAAAATATTTGTGAGTTCCTATTTTTCTGGAACAAGATTTTGTGAAAACAAAGTTTTTAGCAATTTCCTAAATTAACAACCACATTGTGAACACTAAGTCTATTTTTGTGTTGGGTTGACACTATTCTGTATCAGGTTGACCGTCGAAAAAGTTTTCGCCGATCACACGTCCCAGCAGATAAAATTTCTGGTCGTTATACCATAACACTGTTTTACCGTCTAACTGTGTTGTACTGGTATAAAACGAATTATTGCTTTTTCGTTCGATAAATTTTTTGGGATGATCGAACCAGACCGGTTGTTCAGCATCTTTGTTGTAACGACCTGCGAAAAGATACAAAGGACCTCGGTTTTGCCAGGGATTGGGGTTGGATTTATCATAATGATTATGCGCCATGAGAAAATACAAACCGCTGGCGGCTTCGTTGCCTTTCCAGTCGTAGATTGGACATGGCGACATGGGATGCGGAATCGGATCACCACCGTCTTTCGTCAGAAGCTTTTTCGGAGTAGCCCACGTTTCGCCGTTATCGTTACTAACCGACCACAATGGGCAGCCGGTTCCACTTCGCATAACAACAAAAAGCCGACCATCAGGAAGTTTGACAATTGCCGGCTCTTCACAATGAGTACCAAAATGTAACACGTTATCGTCGGTCATGACCCAGCGAACAACAAGATTTTTAATCGGAGGATCTTGGTCGATATTGTCGAAATGAATAAATTCCGTAACAGAACGATATTTCGAATGAAATTTTGGATGAACATAACGGCTCACACCAACGAGATAATTACCGTTTTTGCCGATACGAGTTGGTTTTTGCCAAACGATCCATTCTGGTGGAATTGTTGTATCGGTACCGTCATTTGAAGTGCGCGGT
>JAIRTV010000088.1 GCA_031254675.1 Planctomycetaceae bacterium
AGTGCTTTAAGAAGTTCGATGACGGTATTTTTTATTTTTGTTTCGGCATCGACTTCAAGGCAGGTCGTTTGGTTACGCCATGTGTTGTAACCGCCGAGAGCATGCTGTTCCGGCGGAGGAATGTAACCAAAATAACCGTTTGCCAGACCAATGTTGATTGTCGGTTGGAATGGACTTCGTGCCTTGATTTCCAAACCGGTTATTCCATATATTTCGCCAGGCAATGCCGTTACACCAAGTTCGCCAATCCGCATCGCTTGAATCGGAATCTCTGATGTTTTCGGATGGTCAACCATGAGCGTCGTATTTCGTGCATAAATATCGGCAATCGTTTTCAATTTCCCTTCGGGAAGTGTTGCTAAATGATCTTTTGCGGCTTGAATTTCTTCCGATGTTGGTAAACGATTCGATAATGTAATTCGTTTTTCCGTCATAGCAAGCGGAACATAATCAAAATATTCGATATTCGACCAAACCGCCATTGCCGCCTCCGCTGTTTCCCGACCAACCGATTGATAATCAAATTTTCGATTCGGATTCAAAAAATCGATACAATTAGCATCGCCGCTGGTTCCATTGGACATCATGCCGACAAATTGATCGGACATTTGATTGAACGTTGTATTGGACGCGGTATTGTTACCAATTTTTTCGGCGATTTTTTGTTTCACCTGCTCAGCAAAAACACCAAAATAATCACCGGAAAGAACTCCAGATTTAACTCCAGCGTAATGAGTTGAATAATTCGCAAACAAGGCAAGCGGTTTGTTCTCTTTCGAAAGAACCGAAATAATTGAAACGGCGGTATCAACCGGACCGGTTCGGGCAATTTTGTTCGGATTATTGACGCCCGGATTCATCTGCGCCCGATCATTTTTTGTACCGCCAAATGGATTCGTCTGTGCAGTTCCCTTTTTCATCAGAAAACGCCGACAATAAACATTGTTCGGATCATTGCCAACAGCCCAACCAATTTTCGCCGGAACAAGATTTCGTTGCGCAACAATAACGGTTTCCACAATCTTATCGGGCAAAAATGTAATATAATCATTATCGGGTTCAGAGGCATGAATACGTCCCAGCGACGGCGCGGAATGACAATGTGTTGCGGAAATCATGAGACGATTTTGGGGAATCCCTGTTTTTTCATGGATACGCCGTTTCATCTCCTCCGCAATCGGTAACGGTATGTAACAACTATCAACAACAACGAACACAATTTGTTCTTTATCGTTTTGTAACATGAGACATCGAGCATACAACGGGTCTTGAACTGTTTCGACAATCTGCGGAAAAAAACCGCCGTTGACGATCACCGGAAATTTTTGCGGTGTAATATCAATGCACGAAGCACCCGCCTTGAAAACTGCATTTTCTTGCCCGCAAATGAAAGTTGCCGACAACAAGCAAACAATTAAGAAAACAACAATAAATCGTGTCATAGTAAAATTCCTTTCTGAAAAACGTAACTTAAATATACGTGCGATACATTTGCCAATTCTATTGAATAGTTACGAAATTTTTTGTGTTTCGTAATTGGACTGAGCAATGTCCATGTTTACTCCAATTTGATCAGTAAAACGTTGTCGAACCAAACGGTATCGTTTTCGGTTTCCTGATTACTGACATTGCACAAACACAGAATAAACGCAGCACCTTCTGGAACGCAAACAATACCGGAGGCTTGCTGCCAACCTTGATCGTTGGCGGTTTTGAAAGGAAAAATTCCATCTTCCACTTCGTGAATCCATTTTCCCTCCGCATCTTTCCAACGCATTCTCACCGATATTTGTCCGGTTCCCTGACGTTTAGCATCAACAGAAATGTAATAACATTCGCCGGATTTGGCTGGTAGTTCTTGTAAAAAACAACCTCGTTTAATTTTTGTTGCTTTCGCACTACCGTTACCGATATTGCTGTCATGTGAAAATGTTCCTGTCGGTTCGTGTTGCCAAGTTTGCCATTCAGCCGGAATATCAATTTTATCCGATTTTGAAACAGAAAAATCTCCGTTTTTGATGAGATTAACAAACGTGTCGGTTTGTTGAATTTCTGCAAGTGTTTTTCGGAGTAATTCAACTGGATTTTTGACACGTAAAATTGTTGAGGTGATACTCGGTAACGCCGTTTCCCAATGTTCCCATTTTTCATCGGCTTTAACCGGTTTCCACCAACGCCGTTGTTCACCATAAATCCAAACATATTCGTCCGCAGCTTTTTTGGCGGCAGAAAGATTTTCTTTCAATCGGTCGAGCCGTGTTCCGCCATCTTTGGGACCGCGATAATATTGATGTCCTTCGGGGTTTGTGTACATATCGAGATAAAATCCGAAACCAATCTGAACCTGATTGATATATTTTTGCCGGTTTTCTGGAACAATAAGACGCAACGCAGGTCCGCCGATGGCTTGTAATGCCCAAGCACGGCGTATGTATTCATTGTTTCCGTTCAAATAATAACCCGATTCGCAACCGTCAACGATTTTCATTTCCGGCGGAACCACATCAAGCATTCCGTTGAAATAAGCGGGCAGCAAACCGTAATGATGTTGTGCTTCAAGTTTTGTATTCGTATCTTCGTATTCATTCGGGTGTGGCACGAAATCCAAAATAAACAACGTCAAAAGCACCATATCAGGATATTCCGTAACAATCGCTTTCATCCATTGAGCGCCACGTTTCCGTACGATTTTTTGGGTTTCTTCGAATGTTTGACCCGATTGATCGTCATACCGGAAAATGACATCACCATAAGGTTCAAAATCAATCGCCAATCCTTTCAAACCGGTTTCTTTTGCAATTTTTGCGCACAAAGCACTTTTTTCACAAAATATTTTCCAACCGGTATTGTCATTCCATTTTATTGAACCCGGAGTGTAATTGATACGAATAAAATTATCCGTAAAAGTTGTGAATTTGCAGGATTTTAAATCAGCAATTGCTGTTTCAAACCATGCGGGTTCCCATTTCTGAGTGGTCATCATGTGTTGTGAAGAAATCTTTTTCCCTTCAGAATCAAGTGCTTCCAAAGCGAGCATCATTCCATCAAACGGAGTGGTTTGTTGCATTTCTTTGTGGTGTTCTTTCAGATACGCCGTGTTCGGAATATCCCAACCGAGTTCGATAAATTTCTTTGACGGCGTTTGAGATGTCAAATCGAAATTTTGTTCGAGAACACGAAGCGTAGCTTTTTCTTGTGCCGAAAGAAAACCAACCAAGATCGTCATACTCAATATCAATAATATGAGCAATTTTTTGAAACAATTTGATGACAATGATAAAAACGTTTCAAAAATCATGTTTTGCCTCCTGATTAATTGTTTAAGTTATTATCAGAAAGGAATCCCATTCCGTGTTCCAAAACTGAATTTTAGAGTGTATCCGAAACTGTTCTGGAATAATTTGGCAACTGCTTTCGTTGGAAAAGTGCCAAATTATTTCCAACTTACTCGATACATTCTAAAAGGTACATTATATTATCATCGACTAAAATAACAATACCTTATTTTTTGTCAAAACACTTTGAAGATACGACAAAAGATTGTGTTAGAGCGTATTCAAAACTGTTACGGAGTAACTTGGCAATTACTTTTCGTTGGAAGATCGCTAAATTGCTAGTACCAAATAAAATTGTAACGCATTGCCAATTTCTGAAACGCTCTAATGGAAATTCTAAAAACCTACAATCTTTTTCCGGTAAAATTAGATTTGTCGTTTTGAACACAGAAATCACGGAATGACACAGAATTTTAGTAATTTTTTTTCGTGTCTTCCGTGTATTTTGCGTTCAAAAACCGAATGTTAAAGTATGAAAAATAGATACGGTTATTTTTTTGAGGAAATGGCTTTGGAATCCAATGGCAAATTAATCACATTGTTCCCTTTGACAACAGTTGCCGTCAAAGGAGAAGTTTCGACATCAGTATAAACCAGAGGAATCATTTCATTGCTTTCAAACTTGATAACCGCATCTTGTGCCGGATCAAAATAAGGTTTTTCAAGTTCTTTTGTAACATATTTTGATACAGTAATATTGTAATCGGCAGGAAGAGTTCCTTTTTTCGGTTTTCCTTTCATGGATGACAAATTGTAAACGCCGTTCGCGTCTGTTCGTCCCATTGCCGATTCGCCAACACCGAATTGAACCGGATAAAATGTAATTTCAGCATCAGCAACCGGAACTCCATCAAGTGTAACAATTCCTTCAACCATTTCGGTTGGAATGTAAACCGATTGTTGACAACCAAAGAACACACAAAAAAAGAAAAAACTCAAAAATACGAGTGAATGATAATGTTTCATAAAGATGTTGTAATAAAAAAATTGTTGAATGAAGACCGGATCGAAAAAGTTGATTTTAGATCCGGTCAGACTGTCTATGAGAAACACATGTTTATTTGTTGCGATTTATGGGAGAGCGGAATTTTCGCCGGCACCAACAGAACCCATTGATCCCCAAATACCATAAATAGAAGGACCGCTGTATCGATAACTATCTTGTCCTCCGGTTAATCCGGCATCTTTGGCACTAACACCGGTTGTTCCCCAATCGACTGCCTCGGAAACAAACCGGCATGAACCATCAACATAAGCAACATTCGCCCCGCCGGCATGATAACTTCCCGCCGAAATCAACGAATAAGTACGAATATCCGCCCCGTTCGTCGCACAACGTGGTGAATTAGGCGGTAAAATCGCAAAACATTGCGAAAAAAGTGAGCGACCATCATTCCAACGTAATCCCGGCAAGGAATTAGGTTCTTCAGGCGGTGTTCCGCCGCCGATATATTCGTTCGGAGCCAGATTAGTATCTGCAACATTAAGTGTTGTACCATTTTTGAGACTGTAACAAGCGTTTGGATTGACGTTATAGTGTCGCGTAAACTGACTACTGGCACCCGAAAGAACGAAGCCGGAACGAACCAGATTGGAACCACCAACACCACAGGAAACTTCCATTAACAATAGCGTATTGCTGGTTCCGTCTGTAATAACAGAAAGAGGAGCACCTTGCCTTGTAAACGGTCCGCGCGCCGCAAATGCTCTTTGCGTTGAGTCTGATGGAAACTCGAACTGAACGTACAAATCACCACGATTAGCGTAATAATTTGAACTTCCAATAAGACTGTTATTAGCGTTACCAATTGGATCGGAAGGACAAACCAAAGAAGGTATTTTAACACACCAAGGATTTTGTACGGTTCCATCATATTCACGACAGACATCAATTGCATTATGAATTGAAGCCAATTGAGCGATGGCATCATAAACCGTCGATTGTTCCATGAACGGCAAAAGCGCAACACGAAATCCTGTTCTCCAATAAACGTTTGTAATTGAGGCGGAATCTGTCTCGCTACAATTGGGGAATTTCTGATAACAGACTGGTGGTAAAAAATCGTAAGTGTCATGGTGATTATGACAGGCGATTCCCATTTGTTTGAGATGATTTGTACACTGCATTCGTCTTGCGGCTTCGCGCGCCGCCTGAACAGCCGGTAACAGAAGTGCGATTAACACGCCAATAATCGCAATAACCACAAGAAGTTCGACCAACGTAAAACCGAACCGCAAAGACCGTGAAAGAGTTGAGAATTTTGCGGAAAAACGTCGAAAAATCGACAACTTTCCACTATCCGTTCTCAACTCTCCACTCCATATAGCCCCCCCCCCCCTGGTTTACGTAATTTATCCATTTTGACATTTGGGTTTTCACAAAAAATATTGCGAAAATCCCAATCAAACATTTTACTAAATTTTTCATTGTTATTCTCCTTATTTTACAAGGCTTTGCCGAAACAATTGTGATGCGTTCACCAGAAAACAACACGGCAAAAAATACGCAACACAATCGA
>JAIRTV010000131.1 GCA_031254675.1 Planctomycetaceae bacterium
CTTTACAATAAATGTATGGCTCTCGCCAGCAATCTTTGGTGGAGTTGGCACCCCGAAGTAATCAATCTGTTTCGCTCGCTTGACCCTATCCGTTGGCGGCAACTCGGTCATAACCCCATCGCTCTACTCCGCGAATTTACCCCCGAACGTCTCGAAATTCGCGCCGCCGAATTGGTTCTCTACACCAGAATCGATCAAGCGTATCGGCGAATGACAGAATATATGGCAAAACAAACCCCTTGGGCAAGACGAAATGTCGGCGTACTCGGTTCACAACCCGTTGCGTATTTTTCTCTTGAATTTGGTGTTCACGAATCCGTGCCAATCTATTCCGGCGGTCTTGGCGTCCTCTCGGGAGATCACATCAAAAGCGCCAGCGGATTAGGAGTTCCGCTTATCGCCATCGGACTCTTTTACAATCAAGGCTACTTCAAACAACATCTCGATAACAACGGTTGGCAACAAGAAGAATATCTCGACACCATGGTCGAATATCTCCCACTCGAACCAGCAACCGACCCCAAAGGCGAAAAAATTACCGTCTCAATTCAAACCCGCACCGGAACAATTTACGCGAAAATCCGCCAAGTCAATGTCGGACGTGTTCGACTATTGCTCCTCGATACCGACCTCGAAGAAAACCAACCAGAAGATCGACAACTCACAAGCCGACTCTACGGCGGAAATAACCGAACTCGTATTCGTCAAGAAATTGTTTCCGGTATTGGCGGGATTCGTGCCTTGAAAGTGTTGGGAATTACGCCGGGTGTCTATCACCTCAACGAAGGACACAACGCCTTCGCCACTCTCGAAGCCATTCGCCAACGAATGAAAGATGACGGAATGAGTTTTTACGATGCTTCAAGCGATGTCGCCCAAAAAACGGTGTTCACTACACACACTCCTGTTCCCGCAGGTCATGACCGTTTTGACGGCAACTTGATCGAAGAACATCTCGGTCCGCTTCGTGACGAACTCGGAATTGATCATGGTCATCTCATGTCCTTCGGACGTGTTGATACAAGCAATAACAGTGAACCATTTTGCATGACGGTTCTCGGATTAAAAATGTCCCGCTATGCTAACGCAGTGGCGTCGTTACACGGAGTTGTGTCGCGAAAAATGTGGCATTGCCTGTGGCAGCATTTGCCGGAAGAACAAGTCCCCATCGGGCATATCACCAATGGCGTTCATGTTCCTAGTTGGATGGCGTGGCAGATAAACACCTTGTTTGAACGCCATCTGCCGTCTTCGTGGTCAGAAGAATCTTATGACCCCCAAGAATGGGAAGCAATTCAAGGAATCGACCCCGGCGAACTCTGGGAAACTCATAGCGCTCTGAAAAATCTACTCATCGCGTTTGTTCGACGCAGGCTTAGCCGTCAATGTCGCCGACGCGGCGAAGCAGATGAAATGATTGATCGCGTCAGAACAGTCTTAGACCCGCAAATTTTGACAATCGGTTTCGGACGCCGCTTTGCAACCTACAAACGGGCAACATTAGTGTTAAACGAAATTGACCGAATGGCGAAAATTTGCAACGACCCCGATCGTCCGGTTCAGTTTATTTTTGCCGGCAAAGCCCATCCAGCAGACCAACCCGGTAAAGAATTCATTCAAACAATCGCCAATCTCCGCAATGATCCGCGATTCGCTAACCGGTTTGTGTTTATTGAAGACTACGATATTAACGTGTGCCGTCACATGGTTCAAGGCGTGGACGTCTGGCTCAACAATCCACGGCGCCCATTGGAAGCGTCTGGAACTAGTGGAATGAAAGCGGTTCTCAATGGGGCGTTGAATCTTTCGGTGTTGGATGGCTGGTGGGCAGAAGCCTACGACGGAACAAACGGGTTTGCCATCGGGAAAGGAACAAGTCATGTTGACGACAAAATTACCGATCAACGCGACGCCGCCAGTTTGTTCGATGTACTCGAAAACGAAGTTGTTCCGCTTTACTATGATGTTGACGAACACGGTTTGCCGTCACGTTGGATCAAACGCATGATGAATTCAATCAGTACCTTAGCATGGCGTTTCAGCGCACACCGAATGGTTGCCGATTACACCACAAACGCCTATCTTCCCGCCGCCGGCGGAACAAGTTGCAAAATGGAACGATAAAAACAAAAAAAAGAATCACACACCGTAAATTATTGTAATTATTCAGTAGAATTTGTCGTACCAATTCTACTGAATTTTACTTTCAACATCTTCTAGAAACTATTCTAAAACTCGCGGACAAACTCATTGATCAATATTGTCCCTCGCCATCTTTTTGATTATTTCTTGAAAAGAATAGACTCTAAGTCAATACATTGAGTTAATACATTGTTAGTGTTTGTCCAGAGATTGGATGGGAGCCTTGCCGATAATTTGCGGCGAATCGCGTTTGATCCGATAGTCCCCTTCATGTCGAACCTCAACTTTACGAAACCGCTCCTCAGGAAGCAATATCGAATGAATCCGAAATCCAAATTTATCACCAACCTTAACCGCTTCCGCCGTAGCAACCGTAACACTTTGCCCAACCTCAACTTCAAGAAAATCATCACACGATTTGTCAAATTGAATCACCGAACCCACACCAAGTTCCAGAATTGTTTTGATCGACTTTTGCGCCCGAGCTAACACCGCCGCAACCGGAATTTTAATCTTCAAAACACTACGGCTAAAACCCGGCAAATCATCAACCGAACGATGTTTGCCCTGCAAATTATCAAAAGACGGCGTTTCAAAATTCGTACCCGAAAACGAAGAAAGTTCAGGAACTCCATCGCCAATCAGGTTGGGTTTATTATTGTTGAATGTTGGCGGTTCGGGAAGAGTCGTTTCAGTCGTTTGCGATTGCTCCAACAGCAACTGATTCGGCTCCATCAAAGGCCAAATCATATAAATCGACACCGAACTTCCATCCGGTTTGCCAATCAAAAGCTCCAAACTGGCAGATTCCCACGCCGGTTGAGATTGCTCTAGTCCTTGCATAAGATTCTGAATCACCGCCGCCTGAAAATCTTCTGGAAAAAAATCTTCAGGCACAAGATTCATGCCCCATTCTTGAGCAAATGTGGACAATTTACTTTTTCCGGTTGCGTCAGGATGATTACACCATTCCGGAATTAATCCGGTTGACTCAGGAATCAATATCGCAATTCCTTGTCCGCCAACCATTAAAAGCATCGCTAAACCTTTACCGGTAAGTTTCGGCGAAAGAACATCACTTTGAAATTCGCCGCCTTCTCCAGGTTGAATCGTAATCGTTGTGTCGAATGTTCGAGCAAACGCAGACGCAGCTTCACCCGCACCGTTTGTCACCGTTTCGATAAAACTATTAACCGCAGAAGAATTTAAATCCGCCATAAAATTTAAGTTGCGTAACCGATTCCTGATTTCATTGTGATTGATGGTTTGATGATTAAATTTATTGTTCTTGCAGTCGAAAATCCGCTTGCAACATAATTTTCCAATCACAAACCACAATCATACTATCGGTTTAATTGTCCAAAATCCGCTATTGGAAACAACGACTTCGCCTCACTCTTTTCGGAAAGCAAACATCAAAATAACATAATCGGTGAAATCATTATACTACACAAAAAACATTCAAAAGAATTTGTCAAAATAAATAAAACAGCAAATTAAAACAAATTACATAATTTAAACAAAATATTACAATAGTTCCTATTTTATGTATTTTAACATTTTTGAAGTTTTTTTGGATTAAAATAATTATTTGGAATAATTTTTTAATGAAAATTGCTCTTTACCCGATTTAAAAAAAAAGTCACAATACGTTTAGTTCGGACGAGTTCATTTTGTGAATTTTCTGAACATTGATTGTGAGCCGACGGTTTGAGTCCGATTCGGCGATTTTCAAGGAAGAATAAATTTGTTTTGCCGTATCGGAGAATTCCCCCCGTCGGCAACACCATTCACGTAGGAGAGCAAACTGTGAAACAAACATGTTGGATTATCCTTTCTGTTGCCCTTATGACCGTTGGCGGATTTGTTTCCCCAGCAACGGCGCAAGGACTTCCCAATTTCGTAGCCGTTGTCGATGTTGCCCAGTTAATCAGGGAACATCCTGAATTTCGCGGTAAACAAGAAGCCCTTCAAAAAGAAGTGCAAACCGAAGAAGCAAAATTCCGTACCCGCCAACAGCAAATTGAGGACAAAAATAAAGCCCTTCAAAATTCAGGGTTTAAACCGGGTACGGCAGAACATCAAAAACAAGTCGATGAAATCGCCAATGAATATGCCGATTTCGAAAAAGAAGTAAAAGCAATGCAACGCAAATTCGCATTAGCAAATTCGAGAATTATGTACGATACCTACCAGGATATCAAAAAAGTAATTCGCGACTTTGCTAAAGCACGTCGTATTGCTCAGGTTACTGATTATCGGGTATTCGAGGTCAATCCGGCAGAACCACAATTGGTTGCGGAAGACATGGATCAGAAATTGGTCTGGTTTGATGAACAACTCAATATTACCGAATTTATTATCAAAGAGATGTATGCGGTACGTGGTTTGACACGTCCAGAGAAAACAGCGGCAACCGCTGCTGCTAAGCCAGCCGCCAATGCAACGCCTATGGCGAATGTTTCCGCTGCACCGCAACCACAGCCGCAGCTTAACACACAACAACAACTCGGGCAGGGAATGTCGGCTCCCGTGAGCCAGAATCCACCCACACGTGTTCAATAACATTTTGATCAAAACTTATTATGAACTCATTAAATTGTGTGCGTAATAAAAGTCAAAATTGAAGGAGCCGGAAATTTTTGATACAAAGTTACTGAAATTTCCGGGTAGGCAATTCCATCCACGCCCGGAAATTTTTGTCATCGGATTATCGTAAAACAGAACATTTCCGGCTCTTTTTGGTGATTATTGATTTATTTATGGAAACATCTTCTATTCCATTGACTATTGATGCAGTGACATTGTTTTCCGGTTCGCTTAAAGAAAAATTTCGTTTCCAGCACACGATTGCCAAACGGGTGATAGTTCGTGGTTTTGGATTTTGGACAGGCGAAGATGTTTGCTTGGACATCCGACCGGCGGAACCGGATACGGGAATTATTTTTGTACGTTCCGATCTCAACGGAACACCGCGTATTCCGGCTTTGGTCGAATATCGGGAAGAAAAACCTCGCCAAACTTCATTGGCAAACGGAAAAGCCCGCGTCGATATGGTGGAACATCTTTTAGCCGCGCTAAAAGCACTTCAAATTGACAATTGTGAAATTTGGACGGATCGTCCGGAAATGCCGGGTTTTGATGGTTCCAGTCAACCGTTTATTCTTGTTCTGAAACAAGCGGAAATCCAAACGCAGCCGACAATACGAAAAATCAGAGTTGTTACACGTTCTTTTCGTGTCGGAAATGAATCCCAACGAATCAATGTGATGCCGAATCGTTACGGTTCAAATTCGTACCAATATATGTTGGTTCCCGGTGAAGGTTATGCGATTAACGAACAGGAGTACCAATTTGATTTAACACCGCAATCGTTTTGTGAAGAGATCATGTCTTGTCGGACATTCCTTTCAAAACACGAGGCGGATTATCTTTTGGAAAAAGGACTTTGCCAACGGGTTACGCCGAAAGATGTTTTGGTTCTGACGGAACATGGTCCGCTTGAAAATACGTTTCGTTTTTCCGACGAATGTGCCAGACACAAAATACTTGATATGGTTGGTGATTTTTCGTTAACCGATTGCGATTGGGTGGGAACATTCGAATCTTGGCGGGGTGGTCATAGTCTTAACGCGGAATGTGTCAAACAACTTCTGGAAAATACCATGTTGCTGGACAATTCGTTCATTTCGAAACGCATGGAAATCGCTCTCAACCGCGCCGCATAACAAAAATTCAGTAACAATTCGGAAATCCGGTATAAATCCATATCAATCCGTATAAATTTGAATGCGTCTTTCGTTTTGAAAGAATAGGAGACAATATGGAATAATAACGGAGATAATATTGCAATATTGCGCGATCTTGCATAACGGTCAACTATTCAGTAAAATTCCTTGTGATTATTGATGTGATCGAATAATTACTGATGTTTTTATTTCGGTTTATTCGTTACTGTTTCACTTACTGACTTTCTGACTTTATTTTATGCTCAATGATTCACGCCAAGTTCCTGAATCGTTTCTTGACAAACAATCCGCGGTTCAAACGGTTATTGTACCGCCGCATGGTTGGTTTCGATTCAATCCGGTCGAACTTTGGAATTCTCGTTATTTAATTGCGTTGTTTGTTTATCGGGATTTTGTCATTTACTACAAACAAACAATTCTCGGTCCGCTTTGGTGGTTAATCCAACCGTTGTTTGCGACGGGAGTGTTTACAATTGTTTTTTCGATGGCAGCCCAAATTTCAACAGACGATATACCACCGCCGTTGTTTTATTTTAGTGGTTTGATTCTCTGGAATTATTTTGCGTCCTGCTTATCGCAGATTTCGCGAGTCTTGTTGGACAATCGTGATGTATTGGGCAAAGTTTATTTTCCGCGACTGGTTATTCCTATTGCGTTGGTTTTAAGCAATCTTCTTCGTTGGGCGGTTCAAGTAATACTTTTTGTATTGATTTACGTTGTCTATTGGGTTCGCGGTGCGCCGATTCAACCGAATTTGTTTTTGATTTTACTTCCTTTGGTTATGCTGTATTTATTATTGCTCGGTCTTGGTTTGGGACTTCTTGTCGCTGCGGTGACGGTACGTTATCGTGATTTAGTGTTGGCAATTCCTTTCCTAACACAGTTGGGCATGTTAATTTCAACAGTTATTGTGCCTTTGTCGGCGGTTCCTGAATCGTGGCGGTTTTGGTGTGCGTTCAACCCTATTATCGTGCCAATTGAACTATTTCGCCTGATGACACTCGGAACCGGAATTGTTTCGTGGACGGCGGTTCTAATTGGTTTGTTTTTACTCGGATTGATTTTACTTCTTGGTCTCGGACTTTTTTCACGTGCCGAACAAACATTCACCGATGCCGTGTAAATGCCAAACAATTTGGCGTCAACTCGATTTTTCTTCCGAGTATTCGCCAAACTCAAACTTGATTGAGCGATTGTGGAAGTTCGCGAAGAAAAATACTTGTATAACAAATACGATAAAACATTCGATGATTTCAAAAACGGCATCGACAAACAAAACAATCCCGACAAGACAACCCCGAAGTCGCAACATTAAACCTTTTCTCTAACTCTTCCCTAAGACGGGAGGCAACCTTTCTTGGTGAAGAGTTCGAGAAAAGGTCATTGATGACTTTCAATTTTCAAAACCTCAAAAAAACAAATTTAATGGCGTTACAAGGTACAACACCGAACATATTGTTGAAACATCCCAGTCCGCGGTAACAACAGCAACTTCGCTTTCATCTATCGCTTGGACTTCCCACAAAAAAATACTGATTGCACGAAAAAAATAACACTCAAAATAAACCCCGCCTTGAAATTTCAACCGTTCCTGCCTAAAATATAACAATTGATCATAACAATACTGAACTTTTCCGAAAAATTAAACACTCACACAAATTGATGTATCATTCGATTGTTCTTGTTAAACAGGTTCCTGATACTGCCAATATTACCGCAGACGCCATGAAA
>JAIRTV010000152.1 GCA_031254675.1 Planctomycetaceae bacterium
GGATTGGAATTGAATTTATCATAACGATTGTGTGCCATGAGAAAATACAATCCGCTTGCGGCTTCGTTTCCTTTCCAATCGTAGAGCGGACACGGCGACATAGGATGCGGAATCGAATCACCGCCATCTTTCATTAGAAGCGTTTTTGGAGTCGTCCACGTTTCGCCGTTATCGTTACTGACCGACCACAACGGACTGCCTGTTCCACTTCGCATAACAACAAAAAGCCGACCACCAGGAAGTTTGACAATTGCCGGCTCTTCACAATGAACACCAGAATGTAACACGTTATCGTCCGTCATAATCCAACGAACAACAAGATTTTTGATCGGCGGATCTTGGTCAAGATTGTCGAAATGAATAAATTCCGTAACTGTACGGTATTTCGAGTGAAAATTCGGATGAACATAACGACTCACTCCAACAAGATAATTCCCATTTTTTCCGACGCGGGTTGGTTTTTGCCAGACCACCCATTCCGGTGGAATTGTTGTATCAGTGCCGTCATTGGACGTGCGTGGTATTGCGATTTCCTCTGGTTTCGTCCACGTTTCGCCATCGTCATCGCTGTAAATTCCCATCATAATTCCTGTGTGTTGTCGATTGGTGGAAACTTTACCGGGAACGAATTGATTATAAAGTACATAAATTCGTCCTGATTTGCTGACCAGCGGAAACGCCCAACTCGCAATCGCTCCCTTATTGGTAATTCCTTCGGCAACTGTTTTGTTTCCGGCTAAAACGCGAAGTTTTTCCCATGTTTTGCCTTTGTCGGTACTGCGAGAAAAAGCGATATGTTGATCGGGCGCGCCTTCGGTGGAAGCCTGACACCAAATGGCAAAGAGTTTTCCGTTTGGTTTATCGAAGACCTGAAAATGATCGTTGTACATATCACCGAGTTTTTCAGGTTCGACTTCCGGTACAAAAACAACATAATCCGGTTTCGAAAATTGAAGATCAGTTTGGAAGTTTGGCTTTTGTTTCTGTCGTGATTCCACAACACTTTTGATACGCCCTTCGTACTCCTTAACCCAAACATTGATATCGGGATTTTGCTGAGCCGAAACAAAAAGTGGAAAAAACAGAAACAACACCAACGTAAGAACAAAAATTCTTTTCATTGTCAATACTCCTAATAATGGTAACAATGTGAAAACACAACAAAACAAACGAAATAAAAAACATCAACAAAAACAACAACAGAATGACTCCTTAATAAACATTACATTTTAAGGCAATTCCGCAACTGTTATTCATTACGGATCTTCAACATTGATTTAATTTCAGAAAAATATTCTATTTCTGAAGATCAAATTGATGTTTATTATCCATTTTTTGTTCGACTTGTACAGTGAATCCAGAAGTTTCCGCATCAAAATAATGTTCGGGAAACGGCGGTTTGTAGGCAGCAATTTCAGCGGGACTCGCCGTTTCAAGCGTCGGAGCAGGTTTCATTGGAGCAATAGAAACCTTATATTCGCCCGGGATCGCTCCGTCACGAAGATGAAATGTTGTCAAAACAAATTCGCCATTCGTATCGGTTGAGCCAATCGCTGTAGGATTGCCGACTGTACTAATATAGGAAACCATTACTTCCGGTAACGGATTTCCGTCGTAGGTGACACGTCCATTGACTTTGGATGTTTTCGGTACATTACCAGAACATCCCGAAAGTAGAAAAAATGGAACCAAAAAAGATAAAACAACTAAATAACGTAATTGCATAAAATAATTTCCTTAATACGAAATTAGGATAAACTAAAAGAATTAAAATGGCGAAAGACTTTCGCCGCCATTGATTGTTGCGATGTACATATAAGTTTGTGTATTGATTGTTTCTGTTAGAAAATGTACACTTCCATCTAAAAACAGAAAATTGACTCCTCCGGGATGACAGGAAGCAAATCCCAAAGAAGTAGTTGACACAACAAATGTACTATAATCTGCCGTTGTTTTTTTATAAGCATTCATTGGGCAAAGTGTATTTGTCAACCCTAAAAGATTGTTTTGGTGTCCCCAACCTTGGTATGGTTGCCAATAGGGAGGACGTTCTCCCAGTAACAACGTATTGGAGAGACCATCGACAACATCAGCAAATTCACGAAAAAAGTTTTGTGGTACTTTAATGATACCGTTAGTCGATGGAGGATTTTCTAAATAATATCGAAACAAACCACGAGTTGTCGTTGTAAAAGTGCTACCGTCACCTCCATTTGCAACATAACAAGATGTTCCCATTTCTTTTTCTGTCCAGTAATTACTGCCGGGATTATATCCTTCGCCTTTGGTATAGTTTCCTCGTCCACCGGGAAACGAATCGGAAGGACATAAAAAAGCCGTAACTTTCTGTTTGATGGCAGTGTCCGATTTTCCCGCTTTGTGCGTCTCATCTTTATCGAAACGATTATAAAAGATACTTCCGTAACTGAAAATATCATAAATCGCTTGCTGTTCAAGACGAGGGAGAAGTGGTTGCGCCCAATTCATCGTAAAATTCGAGAGAGGACCATCTGCGGAAGCCGTATCCCCACAATAAACAACTCCCGGTAATACTTTATACGTGTCATGATAATTATGAAACGCAATACCAAGTTGTTTCAAATTATTCGTACATGACATCCGGCGTGCGGATTCGCGTGCTGCTTGGACAGCAGGTAAAAGGATGGCGATCAAAACACTAATAATCGCAATCACGACCAAAAGTTCAACAAGGGTAAAAGCTGTTCGTTTCATTGGAATTACCTTTCGTATTAAAAATTAAAATTGATAGAAATAAACAAAAATACAGATTCAGTTTTCGGTTACACGAATCAGGGCAGGGACACCGGTTCGCCATCATCAACTTGTGCGAGTTTTCGTAATGTACTTGACGGAGTTGTTACGGCAATTGATTTGATCGAACCATCACCAATTAAAAATTGGCAAATTCCAGGATGGTAACTCCCAAAAGCGTATGTTCCGTCACGGGAATTACTGCCGATGTCACGAGGTAAGTTTAGTTTGACCTCAATAGGGGCATTGGTACCAACATTTGTTGGTCCGTATATTCTCGCTGTGGAACCGGAAGTTCGGCGATTACCTGTTACCAAATAAGAACAATCTTGAGTAACCGCAAGATCGGTACTAGAACAAACACCAATTAAATCACCACTTGATGCAGTACGAAGAGGAATATGTTTTTCACCGAATAACAATTGATTACTTGTCCCATCGTTCAGCCAAGAAAAAGTGTCACGAGGCATCCAACCCATAAAAGCATCTTGATCTCTGGGGGGAGCGGAACCAGCACCATTGAACGAAGCGGGAAGAATGGCAATTCGGAAAGGTCCATGTTGATTTGTAACATTGTTTGTGAATTGACTATTATCTTGTCGATAAGTATCCCACCATCCCCAACCTGTCGTTGCATTGGGGTTTAGTGTACAGGCAACCATGGCATAATCGCCACAAGGTCCGGGAGAAGAAACTGTACTATATGCTCCCGTTGTGTATTTGGCTTTGGCAGAACGGCGCGACGGACAAATATAAGTGTTGACTGAACCAAAAGATTTTCGGCGTTCAATGACTTCTGCTGTTTCAGAGGTTGACGTTTCATCAGGCCAAATTCCCAGACTTGTTGTAACTCCTTTATTGGTAATAAACTTAAATGTTACCAATATATCATACAAAGATGATTGTTCAATGAAAGGATAGAGTAAACCGAAAGCAGTACTTCTATCAATTCCATCGGTAGCCTGATCACCCTGAACCGCACCGATTGTGATTGGTGGAAGTCCATCTTTTGTGTCGTGAAAATTATGTACACCGATTCCTATTTGTTTGAGGTGATTGGAACATTGCATTCGTCTTGCGGCTTCGCGCGCCGCCTGAACAGCCGGCAAAAGAAGTGCGATCAACACGCCAATAATCGCAATCACAACAAGAAGTTCGACCAACGTAAAACCGAATCGCAAAGAGTGCGAAAGAGTTGAGAATTTTGTGGAAAAACGCCGAAAAATCGAACACTTTCCACTATCCGTTCTCAACTCTCCACTCCAGATAGCCCCCCCCCCCCTGGTTTACGTAACTTATCCATTTTAACATTTGACTTTTCGCAAAAAATATTGCGAAAATCCCGACAATACATTTGACTAAATTTTCCAT
>JAIRTV010000166.1 GCA_031254675.1 Planctomycetaceae bacterium
AATTTCTCATTTTAAAGGAGAAAAACTATGAAAGTACGATCATTTTCTGGATTTACGTTGGTTGAATTACTCGTGGTGATTGCAATTATCGGCGTGCTAATTGCATTACTGTTACCAGCCGTCCAAGCCGCACGAGAAGCGGCAAGAAGATCACAGTGTATTAACCATCTCAAACAGGTCACACTTGCGTGTCACAATTTTCACGATACACTTGGCGGTTTACCACCAACGTATATCTATCTACCTAGCGGAAAGCAAGCCGATCCACCCAATGGACGACTGTCTTTTTGGGGATTGATCTATCCATTTATCGAACAGCAATCACTGTATGCAGAAGCTGTTAGTGATGGAGATATTACCGTTTCGGGAACAGGATTCAACCGGATTTTTCGAAAAGATTGGTGGGATGAACTGGATAATGGCGGGAAAGAAGGGAAAAAAGCATTCGGTTCCGTTTCGATTTATAAATGTCCTTCCCGACGTGGAGGTGTTCAATTTAATGACGACGTCAATCTTCCCGGACCACTGAAAGACTACACCGCAACCGCCTTGGCACAGCAGCTGGCTGGCTTTACTACAACAGATTCTCAATGGTGGCACAAACAAGACGTAAATTCGGTTCAGTTTAACATTGGTCCGTTTCGACATGCACTCACGACCGGTGCTGTTACTTCATGGAAACCGCGTGACACTTTCGCATGGTGGAGTGACGGAACAAGTAATGAACTCGTCTTCGCTGAAGCCCATATTCCAACCGATCATTTGGGGTTATGCAAAGAGCATAATGGTGGTTCCAATATTACACGTGCCCAAATGGGAGATTGTTCTTATCTTTCGAGCCGACCGGAAGTTCATCCTTCGGGCGGAAGTAATGAATGGCGACCCTGGACAGTTATGCGTTCAACCATCGAATCGATTCCAGTCAATGGAACGGTTGGTAACGGCTATCCAATCGCCAAAGAACCGAACGCTTATAACAGTCCAACCGACAACTCTTGGGCTAGTTATTCTTTTGGAAGTTGTCATCCCGGCGTTTTTAACGGTGCTTTGGGAGATGGTTCGATTTTAAGTATCAGTAATGCAATAAATCGCCCCAATTTAACCCGTATGATTTGGGTGAACGACGGCGTGAGTCTCGAATTTCCGTAATACATACAAAAAATATCAAGAGACGCGGAAATACAACAATATTTCCGCGTCCTTGTATTGTATTGTTTTGTTTTTGTCATTTTATTTCCAATCATGATCATTTTTATTTTCAGGTATGTTATGAAAAATCTTTTGTTTACATTTTCGACACTTGTTTTATTAACTATTGTTTCAGTAACTGGTTGTGGTTCGGGGGTTCGATTCGGTGGAGTGGTTCAATTCGAAGACGGAACACCTGTCCAGAATGCAACTGTTAGTTTTATTGACACCAAAACTCAATACGACGGTCAAACTAACGCACAAGGTAAATACACGCTTTACGGAGCAACTCTAAAAGAAGGTGTCCCGCCCGGACAATATAAGGTTGCGGTTTCCATGCCAAACAATGACGATGGAACAACAATGTTGCCGACAAAATACGCCAGCATCGAAACCTCCGGCTTGAATTGTAACGTTCAATCAGGAGGAACATTTGATATTATTATCGAAAAAGAAAAGAAATAATCGAAACTATTTCAAAACAATCAATTTATTTTTGTGCTTCATTGAGCAACCAAACCAACAATCCTTTTTGGGCATGGAGACGATTTTCCGCTTGGCGGATAATTTGACTTTGCGATGAATCAATCACTTCGTCGGTTACTTCCAAACCACGCCGCGCAGGAAGACAATGTAAAAAAATCGCATCTTTCCTCGCTTTTTTCATTAGAACCGCATCCACCTGATAAGGAGCAAAAATTTGTTTACGTTCTTCTTCTTCCGCTTCCTGTCCCATGCTCACCCAAACATCCGTGTACACAGCATGGGCATTTTTTACCGCTTGAGCGGGATTTTCCGTTAGTTCCAGTTCAAAACCGTCCGTTATTTTTTTGCCGATTATTTTCTCAACCATTTTAGAATTGAATTGGAATTTTGACGGAGCAGCAACAGAAAATTTCATACCAAGTTTTGCCGAAATCCGAAGCAAACTTACCGCAACATTATTAGCATCGCCAACCCAAGCAAGTTTGAGACCTCGCAATTTTCCAAATACTTCCTGTATTGTTAAAACATCCGCCAACGCCTGACAAGGATGTGCCTGATCCGTCAACCCGTTAATTACCGGACAACTACTGTATTTTGCCAACGCAACAACACTACGATGCGACATCGCGCGAAACATAATCACATCAACCATTGAGCTAAGTACTGCGGAAATATCTTTGACCGATTCCCGTTTGCCAAACCCAATTTCCGAACCAAGAAACATAGAATTGCCGCCGAGTTGGAACATTCCGGTTTCAAAACTAATGCGAGTTCGGAGCGACTGCTTCTCAAAAATCATCGCCAACATCTTACCAGATAAATACGGTGTACGTTCACCGCGTTTCAATTCCCGCTTAATAATGGCAGCGAGTTCGAGAATCCGATGAAGCTCCGTAACACTAATATCGTTCAACGTAATAAAATGACGCATTCTACAAATCCCAAATTAACCAAAACAATAATTGAACCAAACACCGCCAAACATGCTAAACCAAAGTCCAACATCTTCATCAATTACGGCATAAAACACGAAAATGAAAAACAAACCGATATTTTAACGTGTTTATTAGGAATTGTCGAGATACCTAACCATTTCAAAAAATTTCTCACTGTTCACAAAACTTGCCAATTTAGAGAACATTCGCAAACTCCGAATGATTCACCGAAACAATAATAAATAATCCGAAAATTTTTACCCATTTTAACAACTAAACGGTAAACAACTGTAAACATTAGACGAATTTTGACGGCAAAAGCAATAATTCGTGTTTTTTTTATTTTCCCCCCTCGACAAAACAAAAAAACAAGATAGAATTTTGCGAATGATTTGAGAATAAATATTCTTTTGTCTTAAAACTTTATCGCGGGGTAGAGCAGTCCGGTAGCTCGTGAGGCTCATAACCTCAAGGTCGCAGGTTCGAATCCTGCCCCCGCAAGTTTCTAATCATTCTTCATGCGAATCACCAAAAATTAAGCGATGTCTCAAAAAATATCGCCAAGAAAAATATCAACATCTTTCCGCAGAAGAATAAGCAATGTATAATAACACACGAGAAACGAAACAGGAAAAATGACCGAAAAAAATATCGGAATATTTGTCCGATTTCGTATTTTCGCCGTTTCAAATT
>JAIRTV010000262.1 GCA_031254675.1 Planctomycetaceae bacterium
TTCACGGTGCTTTGATTCCATCGGCTTCAGTTGGTGGTGAAAATTCAATTAGTTGAAAAAGGGCGGTTTTTGACCGATTTTATGAGAGCTTGAAACCGTCCCTTGCGGAATAATTTTTATAATTCACTATTACATCCAGCCTTCTTATTTTTACCGAACTTGGTAACAAGCAATGTTTCACTGCCGGAACACAAATTGTAGTCAGAGCCAATTACAATGACGAATGTACCGGCGTAGAATACGTAACCGTTAATATTGAAGACATCAAAGTCGGAGATCTGGTCTATTCTTACGATACAATAACAGGTGAAGTCTCTCAAAAAGAAGTTACCGATACAATTGTCTGAACAAGTAATCACATCAATTATTTAACAATAATTGACGAAAACGGAAACGAACAAATTCTCGAAACAACTGATTCACACCCATTCTGGATTGTAACGGATAATCCTGATTTAGACCGTGTAGCGCAAGAAATCGTTTCGGAAGACGGAACAATTTTATATCGTGAAAATCTTGGCGTTACGGAACAAGCAGTCCCAATGGTCTCAGCAGAATGAAAATAAGAGTATCGAAAATGACTGCCAGAATACCGAATTTTGGAAACGACACAAGAACAATTCGGTTGAAAATAAGGATTGTTGAAACAATGATTTGATTAAAACATATCCTAACGTTCACAGGCTGGTTATTCATTTCGGTAAACGATAATCCAATTCATGTCGGCAATTTGTGGTTCAAGCAGATTCTCAAACCGAATTGGGAATTGGATTTTGGAGCTTATCGTGTTTCACATCTTGTTTTGCATTCCGGTTTGATTTATTTCGGTTCAAGTTTGTTTCGCAACACAAGCCAATCGGAAAAAATATGGTATAATAAAATTGTCAACTTTCAGTTGGCTAATTTTTAACGCGGGAAATTTCCGTTTAAATATTACTAGTCTAATCTAATTTATTACTAATCAACAACATTTATTAGCGAGTTATTTGTGGATCACAATATACCGGATTATCTTCTCGAAAACTTAAACGAATCACAACAGGAAGCGGTACAATTTAAAGAAGGACCGCTTCTTGTTCTTGCCGGACCTGGCAGCGGGAAAACTCGTGTTGTAACACATCGTATTGCGGCATTACTGCATCAAGGAGTAGGAACATCTCAGATTGCGGCTCTTACGTTTACGAACAAAGCCGCCAACGAAATGAAAACCCGACTCGAATTTCTCATGCCAAACCGTTCCGTTTGGATCGGAACGTTTCATAAACTCGGTGCCTATTTGTTACGACGCTATGCCTCCATGTCCGGTATTCGGGAAAATTTCACTATCTATGATTCCGACGAAAGTCTCAATCTTATTAAAACAATTATCGCCAAAGACAAAGAAATATTACCGTTGAGTGTTACGCCACAACGTGTTGCCGCAACAATTAGTTGGGCAAAAAATAATATGGTGTTGCCGGAAAATTATACGCCAGACGAACAAAGTTTACTCAGTTGCACCGTTGCAAAACTATATCCGCTTTATCGGGAAGAACTCCAACGTGCCAATGCGGTTGATTTTGACGATTTGTTGCTTCGTGTTGCGGATTTACTTCGTAATAATCCCGAAATCCGAAAAATTTTAGATAATCGTTTTCGGTACATTTTAGTTGACGAATATCAAGACACGAACACCGTTCAATATTTTATTGCTAAAGCGTTGTCGATTGATCATCCCAATCTTGCCGTAACCGGTGACCCCGATCAATCCATTTACAGTTGGCGCGGCGCGAATATTATGAATATTCTCGATTTCGAAAAGGATTTTCCTAACGCCAAAATCATTCGCCTGGAACAAAATTACCGCAGTACCCCGCAAATTTTAGCTGTTGCCGATACCTTGATTGCGAACAATACTTATCGCAAACAGAAAAAACTCATTGCAGAAAATCCATCCGGTATTCCGGTCAGATTAATTCGTTGCGCGAATCAACAGGAAGAAGCCGAAATAATTGCCAATGAAATTGCGGAAGAAATTCAAAACGGTAAACGAAAACCGAATGATTATGCAATTTTTTACCGAATGAACGCTTTATCACGAAATTTAGAACACGCATTGCGAAGTCGGAAAATTCCGTTTCAGTTAATACGCGGTCTCGAATTTTTCAATCGAAAAGAAGTAAAAGATATTTTGGCTTATTTGCGGGTTGTGTACAATCCGGCGGACACCATTTCTTTCGCACGAATTATCAATGAACCGGCTCGCGGAATCGGAAAAGCAACTCTCAAAAAATTAACCGATAAAGCAACACAATCAGGATTGCCAACCGTCGAAGTCGCCCGCAATATCAATCATTTTTCCGGTATCGCCGCCAAAACAAAACGTAACGTAACAAATTTCATGGAAATGATTGATCATCTCACGGAAATTTCGGCGAAAGAATATCCGATTGAAACGTTAATTCAGACAGTGTTGCAGGAATCCGGCTATCGGGAACAATATCAACACGCCAAATCGGAAGAAGATCAAGAACGACTCGAAAATATCGAAGAACTTTTAACCGTTGCTCGCGAATTTGATACAAAAAAAAATCCCGTAACCGAGGAACGCGATTTGTTATCCTCCAATCCATTGTCGGAATTTTTGGAACAAGCTGCGTTGATCAACGATGTGGACAATCTCGATAAAGATTCTGAACGTGTTGCCTTGATGACATTACATGCGTCCAAAGGTCTTGAATTTCCGGTCGTTTATATTATTGCGATTGAGGAGAATATTTTACCGCACGAACGAGCAAACGACCAACTCCTACAAATCGAAGAAGAACGCCGATTGTTTTTCGTCGGTATCACACGGGCAAAAGAAGAACTTCGTCTTAGTCGTGCGGAACGCCGCGATTTTCGCGGTTTGGTGTCGTCAACAATTTACAGTCGGTTTTTGGTGGAACTTTCGCACGAAACCAATATGACCCGATATAATTCGCCTGAACAATTTTTTGAAAGCGAAGATTTAGGTGATGGGATTCGTTTGGTACGCGAAATCAGTACGATAACCAACGATTCGGATATTGAGTACAATAACGATTCCGACGAATCGGAAAACGATGCGATTCACGAAGAATACGACGAAGACGGTCAGCCCATTCGACGACGTTCCTCCAAAAAAACAAAAGCAATCAAAAAAATTTCCACAACACTTATGACTGCCGCCGAACTACAACAACAGCAACAAATAAAAAATAAAACAAAAAAAAATGAATAGTCCAATACAATATATTCGAAACAAAAAAAATATTCTTTTGACCGCTTTTATTTTGTTTTTGTTATGATTCAGCGGTTACGCTCTTTGTACTCGAAAAACTGTTGACGAAGTTAGGGAAAGAACAAAAAAACTATTACCGTTTTTCGAACCACTCTTTCGCAATCCGAAAAATTATGGTACACTCTTTGTTTTGAATTTTCAAACGGTTGGAAACAGGAATAATTCCCAAAATCAGGAAAATTCATGTTCCAAAAAACAAAAAACTGTAACTTTTAGAAAAACAAGAACAATAATAGCGATGACCTTACAAATAGTTATTCTTGACGGCGAAGCTCTCAATCCCGGCGATTTGAGTTGGAGCGATCTGGAACAGTTTGGAACACTTACCGTGTATCCGCGAACAAAACCAAACGAAGTAATTGCCCGCGCAAAAGATGCGGATATTGTTTTAACGAACAAAGTTGTTTTCGATCAAGAAGTTTTATCGCAACTTCCAAAATTGAAATATATCGGCATTTTCGCAACAGGTTATAATGTTGTCGATTTGGATGTTGCGCGACAGCGTGGTATTCCGGTAACTAATATTCCGGGTTACGGAACCGAATCGGTTGCGCAATTGACTTGGACGCATCTTCTCAATCTGACGTTTCGGCTTAGCGATCACGATGTGTCCGTAAAACATGGAGATTGGTCACGATGTTCAAATTTTTGTTATTGGAATCATTCGCTCACCGAGTTATTCGGTTTAACATTCGGATCAATCGGTTACGGGGCGATTGGGCGGCGTGTTGTTCAGATTGCGAATGCGTTTGGAATGAATGTACTGGTGTACACTCCCAGAGCCGAATCAAAAACAAAAGATCATTTCGTACAAATAGTCGATCTGGAAACACTGTTGAAACAAAGCGATGTTATTTCGTTACATTGTCCGCTGACATCGGAGAATCGAGGCATGATTAACGCGAAAACAATTGCGTTGATGAAACCGACGGCGTTGTTACTGAATGTTTCGCGTGGTCTTTTGATTGAAGAGCAAGCACTTGCCAACGCCTTAAATTCCGGTCAACTAGCCGGCGCCGGACTTGATGTTCTCTCGGAGGAACCGCCTCTTCCGTCTAATCCGTTGCTGCACGCCCGTAACTGTTTTTTCACTCCACACATCGCCTGGGCAACTTTAGCCGCTCGAAAACGATTGCTTCAAATCGCCGTTGACAATCTCCGCTCCTTTTTGAACGGAAAAACCCAAAATGATGTAACATCGTAATTTCGTCATGATATAACGGAAACAACAAGACGAAATATTTTTGTATCACTTGACAATTTTTTAACACAAAAAAAGTTTTTCAACCTTTTTAACATTTTATCAATTTAGGAGATTTTATCTATGAAAGCACAATTTTCAACATTATTACAGTCAATATTTTTTGTTGCGTTATTTTTTAGTTGTATTCTGAATCCGGTTTATGCTGATGAAGGAATGTGGTTGTTTGAGCAACCGCCAACGCAACAGGTTCAAGAAAAGTACGGATTTGAATTGACGCCGGAATGGTTGCAACATGTTCAATGTTCGTCGATTCGTTTTGCTCGTCGTGGCAGTGCGTCGTTTGTTTCGTCGCAAGGACTCATTATGACAAACCATCACGTCGGAGCACGAAATTTGCACGAACTCAGTACGCCGGAAAATAATTTGCTCGAAAACGGTTTTTACGCCAAAACGTTTGCCGACGAATTACCGTGTAAGGGGCTTGAAATTTGGGTCCCGATTTCATCAGAAGATGTTACGGAAAAAGTCAACGCCGCTGTAACACCGAAGATGTCCGCCGAAGAAGCCCAAAAAACACGTAACACCGCTATTGCAACAATTGAAAAAGAAGCGTCCAACACCGTGTCTGATAAGGCGAAACTTCGCTTTGAAGTTACAACATTATATCAAGGTGGAGTTTATCGACTTTATTGTTATAAAATTTATAACGATATTCGGCTCGTTTGGGCGCCGGAACAAAATATTGCGGCATT
>JAIRTV010000528.1 GCA_031254675.1 Planctomycetaceae bacterium
ACTTCGGGAGGCAAAGAAAACGCTTGATTTAGACAGTCGCCAAGTGTTACGAGCCAACGTCTGCCTTCACTCTCCAACACAACATCTTGTTCAAAAATCTCCACAACTTCCGCCCGAAACGATCCAATCCGAATCGAATCACCTTGTTTTGCCTTAACAATTGAATCTTCTGTTCGAATCGTGAGCCAGATTTCGGGTTGACCATCAATCGCATTGATTGCGGTCAGATAAGTGTAATCAGCACGGTCAATCCCACCCTTTGCCGTCTGTAACAAATTCCGATCAGCAATGACTTGATAAGTTGTTAAGTTGTTGGATTTCAGTCGCGGAATATATCCGGTTGGTAATTGATCCTTTGACGGATAAACCGCTTGAAGATTCGGCGGACGTAACGCCAAAACATCAATCGTCAAAAAACACGTCATTCGTTCCTCGTTGCCCTCAACCGGCGCAAGCGACATCGTGGTAATACGATGCAAAAACGGAGCATAATAAAATTCAAAAAGAAATCGATTCAGTTGCTCAAAAGAACAAACTCCCCGAATTGTCAAACGATAATTTAATCCGAACATTGTTCGAGTTGGATTTCCGTCACTCACTTCACTTTGCTCAATAGCACAATATTTCAGTAACTCAAACAGCCAAAGTGAATAACGCGGTCCGGCTTCATTGGGAATACGCGGCAACGAACGAAAATAATAAACCTGATTCTGATTAACCGTTTGAACCATAAATTCCGCATTTTTTTTCCGATACTCTATTTCTGTTTTCAATTTGTCGATTTCACCGCCCAGCCGTTGGCGGGGTTCTCGATAAAGAGTTCCGTACGCCCACGAAAATCCATACCAAGCAAAAAAAGATGCCAAAAGACCAAACATAATAAGATTACGAATATTCTTCATCGGACAATAAAATAACATTGGTAAAAAATACAAAAACAATTACCTCAACATTTTCTCGCCTAGCATTTGAAAACACGGGCATCAGCAATCTTAAGGTAATACAAGTCTTGGTATTATAAATGAAAAATTAGAAAAATACCAGAAACACCGAAGTTTCCTTGAACAAAAAAATTCTTAGCGTTTACAGAATTATTGCTAAAAAGAGAGGACGATAAACATCAATACCGATCATGGAATTACTGGGTTGTGTTGTTGAGTTCGTGGGATTAAAATAGTTTATCTGTGATTTTACGTTTCAACGAACACAAATACTCTTTATCATAAAACGATGGGTATCGTTCACAAATTAACTCACAAATTAGCAATGAAAACATATTGTAATTCCGGCAAACGGCGTGGTGTTATTTTGGTTATTGTATTGGTGGTTATTGTACTTTCGACTCTTTCTGTTCTTGCTTTTTCGAAGTTTATGATGGCGGAACGACGTGGTACCGACCAATCGCTTCGGCAAAAACAAGCACGCCTTTTGGCGGAATCCGGTGTTGAATATTTGCGGATTCTCTTGATGAAAGAGCAAACGGTTCTTCTTAATCTTGGTGGTTTGTACGATAATTCAACAGAATTTTGTGGTCATCTTGTTACGGATGGGACAGTCGCGATGACTGGTCAGTATGCCGGAACGCAATCCGGTTTGCAGAGCGAAGTTGATTTGCGTGATGTGGGGCGGTTTTCTGTTCTGGCTCCGTTGCTTTCCAATGACGATATTCTGACCGGCGAAGAAATTCGTTATGGTATTGAAGACGAGTCCTGTAAAGCCAATCTTCGATGGGTGTTACAGATGGAAATTCAACAACCCGGTTATGGACAAGCCATGTTGTTACGGATGCCTGGTATGACGGAAGAAATTGCCGATGCGATTCTTGATTGGATGGACGAAGACGACGAACCACGCGAATTTGGTGCGGAAAACGATTATTATGCCGAACTCGATCCGCCTTACTACGCTCGAAATGCTATTCCCGATTCGCTTGATGAATTGCTATTGGTTAAAGGTGTTACGCCTAAATTGTTGTACGGAATTGACTGGAATCGTAACAATATGATCGATTATGGCGAACCGGAAGAATCAACATTGGATGAGTTGGGGGTGTCGGACGGTTCGCTGAATCTCGGTCTTGTGTCGATTCTGACTCTCGACAGCCGCGAATCAATGGTAACACCAGACGGACTTGATAAAATCAATGTCAATATGGATGATCTCGAAGAATTACGTACACTACTCGAAGAACGTTTCGAAAATCAGACATGGGTTGATTACATTATTTCTTATCGGCAACAACCTTCGACCAATACTTCCAATAGTGGAATCAATACCGGCGGAAGCAGCGGGTTATCCGGTATTCTCGCTGGTGTTACGGGAAATTCTTCAAGCGGAAATAGTACGAAAATCAATTCTATTCTTGATCTGGTTGCTTCTTCCAATCCGCAACCTTCCAATCCGCAATCTTCCAATTCACGACCTTCCAATTCGCAATTATCCGGTTTTCAATCTTCCAGTACGATGTCTTCTCTTTCCGGTTTGCAAACGTCAACATCGCCGTTTTCGAACGATCCTGACGAGATGAATCAATACCTGCCGATATTGTACGATAATTTAATGATTAGCGATCAACCTGTTGTCGGACGGATCAACATCAATCAGGCTCCACGAACCGTTTTGGAACTTTTAACCGCTCAAGAAGATGCGTTGACCGATTCGGCACTTTTGTTGGGTTCGGAGTTGGATGCGACAAGCCAATTTGCTTCTTCACTCGGTGTGGGAACATCGACTTCGTTTTCCGACATCCAAACCGCTGACATTATTGAAGGAATTTTAGCGGAACGAATATGTGATCCGTCTTTGATTGACCAACCCGAAATGAATTATCCTTTTTGGCCTTACACGCATGGAATTGTTACGGATTGGGAGTTGATGAAAAAGCTGGAACCTTATTTTTGTACACAAGGTGCGGTTTTCAAAGCGAATATTGTTGGTCGTTTTGACGAACAATCTCCGGTGGTACGTCTTGAGGTTTGGTTGGATGCTTCTGTTGCGGGCAAACCGGCAAAAATTATCCGAATCCGCGAATTAACCGAACTCGGTCCCGGTTATTCCGCCGAACAACTCGGCGCCGACGAATGGAGTCGCAC
>JAIRTV010000453.1 GCA_031254675.1 Planctomycetaceae bacterium
GTTCTCCCGTTACGTAAACAACCGGATCAATATCCGGCGCATCAGCAAATGTCCGACCAATAAAAAGATTCGGCTCTTTCCGACCCGATTCGTCAACATAGTTGCCGTCTATCTGAACATTGAGAATTTCCCCTTTTCGGCAAGACGCCCACGTTACAGAATATTTTTCACAAACTTTATAAAGTTGTTCGAAACGACGTTGAATAACACGTTGCGGCACGCGATTGTCAAAATTCGCGGCGGGAGTTCCTGTTTCAGCGGAAAACGGAAATACGCCAGCCCGTTCAAATTTCCACGTTTCGACAAATTTTAATAATTCCCCAAACAAGAAATCCGTTTCACCAGGAAAACCAACAATAAGCGATGTCCGAAGTACAAGAGAATCAATTCGTTCCCGCAATTTTTCTAACAGTTTTTCCGTTTCCGCTTTGGTAACACGGCGATTCATCCGATGTAACACTTCATCGGAAGCGTGTTGTAACGGAATATCAATATACGGTAACAATTTTCCATTGCCTTTGCTGCCGGCAACAAAAAGTTCGATTAATTCGTCGTCGAAAAATTGCGGATAAGCGTACATCACCCGAATCCAACGAATCCCCTCAATTTGTTCGAGTTCGCGGAGCAATCGTGATAATTGCGGTTTACCGTAAAGATCGTTTCCCCAAAAAGTCGTTTCCTGAGCAATCACAATCAATTCCCGAACACCGGCATTGGCGAGTTGTCGGGCTTCTTCCAGAAGAGATTCCAACGGTTCACTCCGAAACGTCCCACGAATATTCGGAATCGCACAAAATGTACAACGACGATCACATCCATCCGCAATCCTCAAATAAGCAACATGCTTTTGTGTCAATATTTCACGCCGATTAAACGAAACCGATTTTCGCAGGATGTTATTCGGAACACCAAACCATTCGTCCACATCAGGAAATTCCGTTGCAAGTTTTTCAATACCCTCAAACTTCGGCATACAACCACGAACAACAATCCGATGAATTTGTCCTTGATGTTTTAGTTCAATCAAAGCGTCAAGATATTTTCGCGCCTCATCTCTTGCAGAACGCAAAAATCCACAAGTGTTCAGAATTACTGTTTCGCAGCCATCAAGTTCGGTTCGAAATTCAAAACCGGCTTGTTTCATTTCTTGAACGTAATACTCGCTGTCAACAAGATTTTTGGGACAACCAAGCGAAATAATCGAAAAAGTTTTGACAGGAATTTCGTTCATTCCGGCATATTGTGTGTCTAGAATTTTCTATTTCGTACTTAAAGAACATTTCTGCCAACGATATTCGGTTAACGATCAATCAATCCAATGTCTTTCGGCACACACAACACCGGATTCAAAACAGAGAATCGGAACAGAATATCGAGACAGAACAATGTGTTATGGTTTTACGAGGCGGCGTTTTCGAAAGCGGTTTTTAGCGTTGCCGCTTGCTGCAAACCAACCAACCGATTGAAAACCTGACCGTCTTTGAACAAAATCAATGTCGGAATACTCGAAACATCATATTTGACCGCAAGCGATTGAAAACGGTCAGCATCGACCTTAACAATTTTGCCCGTATTACCAAGTTCTGCAGCAAGAGTATCAAGAATGGGACCTTGCATGCGGCACGGTCCGCACCACGTTGCAAAAAAATCAACCAATACAATTCCCGATTGAATCGCTGTATTAAATTCCGTTTCAGATTCAATAATGGAAACAAGTTCGCTCATAACAATCTTTCCTTATAAAAATTTACCAAATAGTAATGTGAAACCCGATCAATAGTCAATCTTTTACATGTTACTAAAAATATGTCAATTTGTCGTAAACCGGATTAACTATTTCAAACGGTCATCATTATAATCCCTTTGCGATAAATGTAAAGGGAAAACGAACCACCAATTTTTTCGTGATTCACACTTACAATTCGGTTTTGTAGTTTGCAAAGTTTTTCTCGAACAGACCGGCAAGATGTTTTGCTAATTGGTCATATTCCTTTTTGTCTTTCCAAACCTGTCGCGGGTTCAAGATTTCTTGCGGAACACCGGTACACGACGTAGGAATCGCTAAACCAAAAATCGGATCGATTTCTTTTTGCTGTTGTGCTAGTTCGCCGCTGTGAATCCCGTCAATAATTGCTCTGGTGTGTTTGATCGAAAGACGTTTGCCAACACCGTATTTTCCGCCACTCCAACCAGTATTGACCAGCCATGCTTTTGAGCCGTATTTTTTCATATTGGCGGCGAGCAATTCGGCATACTTTGTCGGATGCCACACAAGAAATGCAGCTCCAAAACAAGCTGAAAAAGTCGCTTCCGGTTCCGTCACTCCCACTTCCGTTCCTGCTACTTTTGCCGTATAGCCGTTGATGAAATGATACATTGCTTGTTCCGGCGTCAACTCGCTCACCGGAGGCAACACCCCAAACGCATCACAAGATAAAAACACAATGTTTTGCGGATGTCCACCCACACACGGCATTTTGATATTGTCAATAAACTCAATCGGATAAGAAGCACGAGTGTTTTCCGTAATCGAATCGTCCGAAAAATCAACCAGCCGCGTTTGTTGATCAGACACAACATTTTCCAAAACGGTACCAAACCGAATTGCGTTAAAAATTTCCGGTTCACTTTCCGGCGCGAGGTTGATACACTTTGCGTAGCAACCTCCTTCGATATTGACAATTCCTTCGTTTGTCCAAAAATGTTCATCGTCGCCAATTAATCGGCGATGAGGTTCGGTGGACAATGTGGTTTTGCCGGTTCCCGAAAGACCAAAGAAAAGCGAGACATCGCCATCTTTTCCTTCGTTGGCGGAGCAGTGCATGGACACAATCCCTTGTTTTGGCATGAGGTAGTTCATAATCGTGAACACGCCCTTTTTCATTTCGCCGGCGTACTGAGTTCCGAGAATCACGAACTCGCCCGCCTCAAACGACAACGCCACACAAGTTTTACTCGCAATTGATTTTTGCATTGGGTTGGCGGGAAATTGACCGGCGTTGTAAATGACAAAATCCGGTGTTCCAAATTCGGACAATTCTTCCGCCGTCGGACGAATCAACATGTTCGCCATAAACAAAGCATGATAAGCACGGCAACAAATCACACGAATTTTAATACGATACTTCGGGTCCCAACCCGCATAACCATCAACAATATAAATCATTTCCCGCGTGTTCAAATAATCAATTGCACGATTTTTGTTTTCCTCGAACTCATTGGGTGTTATTGGAATATTTACCGGTCCCCACCAAATATCGGCATCGCTAGGTTGGTTTTTGGCAATACGTTTATCTTTTGGGCTTCGTCCGGTTTTTTCGCCGGAACTGTTGATCAAGGCTCCGGTCGAAGCAAACACCGCACGCTCACGCAACACCGCCTCTTCACAAAGTCTTGACGGAGAAGCATTACGAAGAACTTGGGAAACGTAAATCCCATAAGAATTTAAGTCAAATTCCAAACACATTGATTATCCCTTTCATAAAATAATAGTAAAACTTGTAATTATTCAATATCAGTAATGGTTTCGTCAAACTCTTCTCGTTATAACTCTTCTTGTCCTGTTCGCATGATAGTTTTTTCTAATCAAAATCCCAATAGCAAACGATTGCAATACTCGATAATACACTGCGTTTCACTCTGCGTTCCTGAAAAACAAACGCACGGTATTATATCAGTAAAGAGTGTAAAAAATAGGGGGGCAAAAGGATGGAGAAGGAGAACCGAATATCAGGATGTTTTTTGACAAAAACGGCTATGATATTTCGAGTTTTTTCGTAAGCGTTCACGGTAATATTCTCTATTGCGTGTTTTTTTTGCGATTTGTATAATCCGATTATGAGAATTTTACTCGAAAGTATTGAATCGAAGGTATTGCGATTGGAGCGAGGAAACGCCGAATTGAGGCGTATTAATGCCGAGCAAGCGCGTATTATTTCTGAGCAAGCGTGTCGTATCAATGACCTTCTTTCGCGTATTGAGGAGCTTCGTTCAGAAGTCGAATCTCTCAAGAAAAATTCACGCAATTCGTCTAAGCCGCCTTCTTCTGATATTGTCAAAGCCCCGTTGGATAAGTTG
>JAIRTV010000552.1 GCA_031254675.1 Planctomycetaceae bacterium
CAGATGCGAAACAACGCAAACCGTGATCATTCGGACACCGATATTTTCGCCGCTTCGTTCCGTTACAATTTCTAATTTATTGAACGATAACGAACGACAAGAGAACACAAAGAACGCAAGAGTTTTAATTTCTGAAACATGTTTTGCGTTCTTTGTGTTTAAAATAATTGGGCATCTCTAAGAATTGGATTTCTTGTTTTATTTTCTATTGATTTCTTTTTTTGATTTTCCAATTTTTACCTGGACTTTTGCGTTCTGTGTTCGATTTATCCATTGAGAAACGAATTGCTTTTTTAGTTTGGAAACGTCGCATGACCATCCAGGTTAAAAGTAAAAGAAAAAACAACGTTATTGAGATAGTTGTTTGTGTATTTTGGATTTTTGTGTTGGCGGCTGTTTTTGTCGGCTGTTTTTTAGGATGCCAGATCGGAGTGTTGCCAACCAGCAACGGCGCATAATTCGGTTTGTAACCGCTTCCGCCTTCCAATTTTGCCGACGTTTCATAAATCCAAAGTTTGTAGGGAATTGCCGTAATGGTTATTGTTTCCGCGTAGTCCGCCGCCGCCCCAACCGGCATACCTTCCGGCAACGACGGAACACACACCACCAACGGATTACCCCGCGACTCCTTCGTGTAAAAATAAATCTGATAATATTTTTTGACCCCAAAAAGAAACTCAACCTCCTTGTCCTCAACCAACGTCGGCAACACCTGTTTGGCAATACCATGAAGCAAAACCGGTTGCCCACGCATTTTTGCCGGATCATTGAACAAATCGGTAACAACATTTTCGCGAGTTCTTTTTTGTTCCAATATTCGGCGTGCTTCTTGGCGGAGACGAGTTGTTGGAATTTGCGATACTGCCTGAAGCAAACCATAGAATGGTTCCCGATCCGCCACCGTCAATTTGAACGCCCGTTGAATAATCTCTTGACGCCCCAACAACCTCAACGACGGAACAACATCAAATCGTTTCTTTTTCAAATCCGCAATCCGTAACAACGGAACTTGATCAAACGATCCAACATCAAAACCAAAAGAACCAAGAAATGTTTCAGGATACCATTGAAACCGGTGAGCCACCAGAAACGGAATAAAATCAATCTCCTCCGATTCTGGGAAAACCAAACGTTTGAGATAAATTCCTGTAACGGTAGCGAGTTCGTGGATTGGTTCGTTCCGCTTCCAAGCCGCCGGAACAAACGACGTGAGAACATCCGCAAAATATTGTTCATCCACGCAAAAACGACAACGGAATACCGATGGTATTCGGAATCGTTTCTGTTCGACCGGATTGAGCGGAATCTCACGCACAAAAACAACATGACCCCGCAACTCAAAAACCCGACCTCGAAATTGAGCCGGATCACTCACCAACACCGAAAGATTCGGAAACGGTTTTACCGCATTTTGCTTCAAAAAACTCGGAGGAATAACGCGAACAAGATGGTACAGTAATTCCATTACTTCGTCATGTTGTTGTTCCAGCGGAACCGTTTCATCGCCTAACGCATCCCATGAATAATCGTCCATATTCAGTATCGTTTTCGTAAATTCAGCGCCAATTCTGTCGGCATCGTTCGCATTGGACTGTTCAACACCAAATACACCGAAAAAAAATACGAAAAACAAAAATAATATCAATCGGTATTCCATCGTCTTCTCAAAGAACAAATTAAACACGGAACACACGGAAAAATAAAAAAATTTTGTGTCTTTATGTTTTCCGTTTATTTGTTTCTTTTTCTTGATATTTACGATTCATTAAAAAAACATTCGGATTCGAGTTGCCGCATGAGGAAACGGACAACACGTTCGACACGTTCCGAATCGCAAAAATTCGGTTCATAAACAGCACGCAATTTAACACCTTGAAACGTGGAGTACATCCAATCAACCGCTAAACGAACATTGGAAATATTCATATCTCCTTGTTTGACCGCAGCGGAAGCCATAGCGAAAAAAGCATCACGAGTTGTCGAAGCGAATTGATTCCAACCGTTACGGATTTCTGGGTCACGCAACGCCATTGCACAAATTTCCGTCGTGAAAACACGGTTACGGGAATCGTTAATACAACAGTTAACGCTAAAACGGATCAAACGCTCCAACGAATCACGAGGCGACTTTCCCAACGCAATTTCTTGAAAAGCGTTCTCTTGCCAATTTTGGTAAAAATAATGACACGTTGCAAGAACCAATTCTTGTTTGGATGCGAAATAACCGTAAATACAACCTTTGGTAACATTTTCTTCCGAAGCAACATCATCCAAAGAAACTTGAGCGAAACCGCGTTCGGAAAAAAGATGGAACGCCCGACAAATCAAACGGTCTTTGATCGTCAACTCCTTATGAGCATGCTTTTGATCCGGCACAGGAAATTCTGTACCGGAATAAAGAATTTTTTTAGCGGATTGTTTGCTTTTCTTTAACATTATACTTTCGATAAATCGTGAATACGTCAACAACGGACTTGAATTTTTTGTTTCTATTTTCTTTGTCTTATGAGACTGAGTTTTTTCGGCTTATTTTTTCCACGAAATTTTCAACATTTAACGAGGAAAATCTCTGTTCCAATTTAAGTATTCTATCGTTTTCAGGTGAAAATGATTCGCTTGTTATTACAAAAAAACGGCAAAACTAACGTTTCAAATTTTGATCGAGCAGAATTTTCAAGTTGGTACCGTGAATTGGATCATGCAAAGCGAAGTCAAGAAACGCATGATAATACGATTCGAAACTTCCAATATCGTATCGATATTCACCGGGCGGAAGCCGAACTCCGAGTATTTTTTTATGATCTTGAATCATTAAACTAATTGCGTCCGTCAACTGAATATTGCCGTCTTTTGCCGGTTCGGTTCGGTGAAGATAATCGAAAATGTCCGGCGTGAAAACATATCGCGCCGCAACCGCTAAATTACTTGGTGTTTCTTCCGCTGTCGGTTTTTCTACAATATCATCAAGTTCGAAAAAATCTCCCCGCAATTCTTTTGGTTTGGCAATACCGTAATGAATAACCTCATGACGCGGCACCTCGTCAAACGCGATCACGCCTTTGATTTCACTACTGTTACGCTCAAAAAGATCAATCATGCGTTTGACAATACTTGACGCAGTATATCGTCCAAGAATTGTATCCCCTAGCGCAACAACAAAACGGTGTCCATGAACAAACGATTCGGCACAAAGTATTGCCTGTCCGAGACCGCTTTGATGTCGTTGGCGAGTATAAAAATATTCTGCGTCTTCCCGCTCAAAAGCCAACTCGGCTAATAAATCTTCTTTACCGTTTAAGCGGAGATAACGGATCAATTCGTTATTGATGTCAAAGTGATCCTCAATTGCTGTTTTATCTGGTCCGGTAACGAAAAGAAATCGGTTGACACGGCATTGAATCAATTCTTCGACAACGTGTTGAACAACAGGTTTACCGCCAACCGGCAACATTTCCTTCGGTTGACTTTTGGTCAACGGCAAAAGTTCCGTTCCGCGACCGGCAACAGGAATGATCGCAAGATCAATCATCAATACTCCTCATAATAAAAAATTGGTAATATTTCAGCCAAATCCATAATTATTGCAACATAAAAACGTACATAACATTTCGCTCAACACACAATATTTGTTATGATTGTTTTATTATCGTTTTCAAAATTATTCTAACAAGGGGGGGAGCTTTTTAACTGTTCACATTTCTTGCTTGTCATTTCGCTCGTATTGTCATAACGTTTAATTACATCTTGCTCCGACTCGCTTGGAAAACAGGAGATTGTTGGAAATTGTGTCGCAATTTTTTGGGCAAGTGTTTTCATGGCGAAATGTTCGCTGGCAAAATGACCGGGTAATATTAACGCCAACTGAAGAGATTGCGCACGTAAACAAGCATGAAATCGCGCTTCACCAAGAAGTAATACATCGGCTCCTTGTTTTGACGCTTCGTCAATAAAATCGTCCGCCGAGCCGCAACCAATAGCAATTCTGTTGATTGGTTTGTTGATCTCTCCAACATAAGAACACGCTCCCAATCGCCGTTCGATAATTTGTAACACACCGGAAAGTAATGTTCCAGATTGTTTGCGATTACCGATACGACCGGAATTGTTGGCGTTCAACGGTGTTACGTCAGACAGTTCCAGAATTGCCGCCAATTGTTGATTCACACCGTCTTTCGCTGAATCATGCGCCGTATGAGGACTATAAACCGCAATTCCGTGCGAAATTAACCGCAGCAACATGGAACCTTCCACCGTTTGCGACGTAATTCGTTTGATTGCTTGAAACGGAAAAGGATGATGCGACACAATTAAATCAACTTTTTTCGCAACAGATTCTTCGCAAACCTCCGGCGTTATCGTGAGACAAGTCATGATCACACCAACCGCCGCCGAAAAATCACCCACAAGAAGTCCAACATTGTCCCACGATTCCGCCAACATCACGGGATATTCCGTATCAAGATAGGTTACAACCGATTTTAAGTCAATCCGGTTCACCAAACACCTCGCTCAGTAAGTTCTTCAATTAATTGTTGTTCAGAAATAAATTGAAAAGAATCAAACCCAAATGTTTGCGCACCGACAACATTCGGTTCAAGATCGTCAATAAACAAAATCTCTTGCGGTTTTATATCGGAAACATTCCGGCGTGCTGTTGTTAATGCCGTTTCATAAATTTTGCGATCCGGCTTCATCGCTCCCGCACGGAAACTGAGGACGTGATTGTTCGGAAAATATTGCAATAAAAACGGATATTTTTTGATACAATGGTTCCAGTGTCCCGGTCCCGTGTTGGAAAGAATACCGCGAGGAAAATCAACCGCATCAAGTTTGGCAAGAAACGGTTGCATTTCTTCAACCACCTCGAAAATATCATTCAACGCTTCTGCTAATTGTTGCGGTTCGGGATGTTTTCCAAGAGTGTTACAAAATGAGTCATAAAATTCCTGTTCCGAAATTTCACCACATTCGAGTTTCCGTTCTATGTCGTTACTGAAAACAGCGTGAAGAATTTCGTCCTCCGTACAACCCGTCAATATTGCACTTTGACGCGCCAACCGCTGAAGACTAAACCGTAATAAAACATTGCCCAAATCAAAAAAAATAAAACGAATATTCATTTTTGTTCACAACCGTTTGTTTTTATCCGATTGTTTCGAAAATTTGAAGAGATAATCTCGAATGACTTACAAATTGGGGCGTTCGGTCAATGCACAAGCAAAATCGAATTGGACGGAAATTTTCCCGTTTAATGTAACTTTTGCCCGCAAAAAATAAACGCCGGTCATTTTTTCACGAAATTTGACTTCCATCATAATTGTATCACCGGGTTGAACCATTTGCTTAAACCGGACTTCGCCCATCTTGGCAACAACAGGCAAACGACCACCAATTTCTTCATCTTTAAAAATCCGCGTCAACAAAATCGCTCCGGCTTGCAACGCCGCTTCGCATTGCAACACGCCCGGAACAATCGGAAAACCCGGATAATGTCCCGCGAAAAAAAATTCGTTACCGGTAAACGTTTTTTTACAAAGAATACGTTTATCGTCACATTCGACGATTTCGTCAATAAATAAAAACGGCTCCCGATGCGGAATCGCAGAATAAATTTCTTGTAACTTGTCCATAAATTTTATAACGAAGTAGATAATATATTGTACAAAAAATAATCAAAACACTAAAATATTTATTGTCATTAAAAATTGGTTGGTCTTGTCAATGTTGATTGCGTCTTGTAATGATTTGCGGAGGAGAAATGATGAGCATACAAAATTCTTTTTGAAAGGAGGAAGGAATTGTCTCAAACTTTTTCCTGACCGCAATCTTAAAAACCTCAAACTATTTTGTAAATATATCTGAAAGAAGATTGAATATCAATAGGCATAATTTTATACGTACTTAAGTTGAGAAATTTTGTTGGATTTTTATGTGTTTTGTTAATATGGATAATTTTTATTGTTGTTTATTTTTTCACCAACTCGAACTCCCAGAAGTCCAATCCGTATTTCCAAAAATGTAACAGGAAATCACGGAAAAATATGAGAATCATTAGACCTTTTCTCTAACTTTTCGAGTGCTTCATGAAATTTCGTGTATTTCATGTTTAACTGGACTTTTGCAAAGTTGTGTTTCACACTGTAAATCAAAGGGTTTGAAACATTGGAATCACCCGATTTTGCTGTATTATTGTATCGTATATTGTGTTTATAAAAGTTGTTCTAAAAATCAATATGTTGAAATATCAAGGGTTTTACAAATATTGTTTCAATAATATTTATGCTTTTTTGTTTCACAATGTGCAAAAATTGAGCAAAATTGGATTATAAGTCCTTTTGATATAACTAGTTATAAAATTTGCAAAAGTCCAGTTAACAGCGTTTATTTGAATAACAGTTACTTCTGTATCTTTTACATTTATCTTTGCCATAATATTTTTGTAACCGTTCACATTA